>JBKOZX010000343.1:0-6793 GCA_046726115.1 Actinomycetota bacterium
GGGCAGGCCGACTCGGGGTCCACAACGGGCCCTTCGGGCCCGATCCCCTCGTACGGTGACTCGGCACACAGCCTCGTGTCCCGTGCGTAACCAGGCCTGCGGGCTAGGAGTCTGATGGGCACGGATCCAACCGCAGAGTTGAGGGCCGAGGTGGACGGCTTTGTCGACGCGGCCCGGAATGGTGACCGGGCAGCGTTCGACGAGTTGGTGCGGCGGACGTACGTCGACACCTACACCCTCGCCATGCGGCTGACCGCCAACGAGGAGGACGCACGCGACGTGGTGCAGGAGTCGTATCTCCGGGCCTGGAAGGGCATCAAGCGCTTCCGCGGCGATGCGCAGTTCTCGACGTGGATGTACCGCATCACCGCCAACGCGGCGGCGACGCTGGTGCAGAAGCGGCGCCGCCGGCGGGTCGAGTCGCTCGAGAACGTCGAGGAGCCGATCGACCTGTCCCTCGAGGCGCGGCCGGACGTCGCGGCAGAGTCGACGATCGGGCTCGAGGATCTCGCCCGCGCCGTCGAGACCCTGCCTCCGAAGCTGCGCAGCATCGTGGTACTCAAGGACGTGTACGGCCTGTCGCACGAGGCCATCGCCGAGGAGCTCGGCATCTCGGTGGCCGCCGCCAAGGTGAGGCTGCACCGAGGGCGGAAGCGCCTCCGCGACGTGTTGTTCGAGCAAGGCGGGAGGTCCGCCCATGCAGTGTGAGGACGTAGCCCGGCTGTTGCCGGAGACGGTCGAGGGGACGCCCGTCGACCTCGGCATGCAGACCCACATCGAATCGTGCTTGCGGTGTCAGGCCGAGCTGGCCCGGTACCGCCGGATGCTGCGCGCACTCCAGCAGCTGCGCACCCGGTTCCTCGAGCCGTCGCCCAGCCTGTTGGCGCAGACCCTGGCCGTGCTCGAGGAGGCCGGCGAGCGCCACGCCGTCCGGTCCCTGCTGTCGGGTCGCCGCCTCGCGTACGTCGGTGCCATCAGCGGCGCCGCCGCGGCGGCCGGGGCCACCGCCGTCGCGCTGATCCTGGCCCGCTCCCGTCGCCGCGCCGTGGTCGCATAGCGGGCTGACGGAATTCCGAAGGCCGCTGCTACGCTGGATGTTCGGGCCCCCGCGCGCCCGGAGGGCAGTAGCTCAATTGGCAGAGCTCCGGTCTCCAAAACCGGCGGTTGGGGGTTCGAGTCCCTCCTGCCCTGCTCCCACAACCGATCGCCCGGCACCGAGGCGGTGACGTGAACCGACAGACCAAGCGGCTGATGCAGCGTCAAGGCGCCGATCGGCCCCGCGCGCCCGAGAAGCGCCAGCGCCCCCAGGCGGCACCCCAGCGCGAGCGAACCTCGCCGCGCCAGTACCTCACCGAGGTCAAGGGCGAGCTGCGCAAGGTCGCGTGGCCCACCCGTCACGAGGTTGTCAACTCGACGATCATCGTGCTCATCGCTGTGGTCTTCATGACCGCGCTGATCTTCGGGTACGACTACTTCTCCGCCAAGTTCGTGCTGTTCCTGTTCGACTGACCATGACGACTTTCCCCCCCGACGACCCGGGACGCGACGACGAGACCCTGGCCGAGGAGCGAGCCGACGACGAGAAGGGCTCCGTCGACGAGTCGATTCCCGAGACCCCGGCCGAGGACCCGCTCGCCGCTGACGCGGGCATCGCGGACGAGTCACCCGACGACGCCGAGACGACGCCCCTCGAAGACGCGCGCGCGGTCGAAGCCGAGGAAGAAGCCGCCGAGGAGGAGCCCGCGGAGCGGGCCGACCTCGCCGGCGCGTCGGAGAGCGACATCGTCGCCGAGGCCGAGGCGATCCTCGCGGTCGGCCCCACTAACCAGAGCCAGGAGGCCGACGCCGACGCGGGCGAACCCATGTCGATCCTCGAGTCGCCGGCGGCGCCGGCCGAAGAGCTCGTCGAGGTCACGCCCGAGCCGTCACTGCAGGACGCCGAGCTCGTCGACGTCACCGAGGTCGGCGACGAAGCCGAGCAGGAGATCGAGGCTGCGCCGGCCGAGCCCAGCCCGTACGACCGGCCCGGCAACTGGTTCGTCGTGCACACCTACGCCGGGTACGAGAACAAGGTGAAGCAGAACCTCGCCAGCCGCGTCCGCTCGATGAACGTGGAGGACCGCATCTACGAGGTCGTCATCCCGATGGAAGACGTCATCGAGTTCAAGGGCGGCCGCAAGGTCGTCGTGCAGAAGAAGGTCTTCCCCGGCTACCTCCTGGTGCGCCAGGAGCTCGACGACGACTCGTGGTACGTCGTGCGCAACACCCCGGGCGTGACCGGCTTCGTGGGCAGCGGCGCCAAGCCCACACCGCTCTCCCGCCGCGAGGTCGAGGACATCCTCGGCGTCGGCAAGGTCGAGGGCGCCGAGGTCGCCCAGAAGAAGGCTCGCCCGCGGCTCGAGTTCGAGACCGGCGAGCAGGTGCGCGTGGTGGCCGGTCCCTTCGCCGACTTCAACGGCGCGATCAGCGAGATCGACGTCGACCGGTCGAAGCTCAAGGTGCTGGTGAACATCTTCGGACGTGAGACCCCGGTCGAGCTCGAGTTCGGCCAGGTCTCGAAGCTGTAGCGGAGCGGAGCAGAGCCATGGCCAAGAAGCGGCTCGCCGCCGTCGTCAAGATCCAGATCCCGGCCGGGCAGGCCACGCCGGCCCCGCCGGTCGGGACCGCGCTCGGCCCGCACGGGATCAACATCATGGACTTCTGCAAGGCCTACAACGCGCAGACCGAGTCGCAGCGCGGCATGATCGTCCCGGCCGAGATCTCGATCTTCGAGGACCGATCGTTCACGTTCATCACCAAGACGCCCCCCACGGCGTTCCTCCTCAAGCAGGCGGCCGGGGTCGAGAAGGGCGCCGAGAACGCCCGCATGGAGAAGGTGGGATCGGTCACCCGGGAGCAGGTGCGCCGGATCGCCGAGACGAAGATGCCCGACCTCAACGCCGTCGACCTCGAGGGCGCGATGAAGCAGGTGGAGGGCACCGCCCGCTCGGCCGGCATCGAAGTGAGGGAGTCGTGAGTCGCACGGGCAAGAGGTACGTCGACGCCACCCGCAAGTTCGATCGCGAGAGGCTGCACAGCCCCGAGGAGGCGTTCGAGCTCGTGCGGTCGGTGGCGAAGCGCAACTTCGACGAGACGGTCGAGGTCACGTTCCGGCTCGGGATCGACCCGCGGAAGGCGGACCAGATGATCCGCGGCACGGTGTCGCTGCCCAACGGCACCGGCACGAACGTCCGGGTGGCGGTGTTCGCAGCCGGCGACGCGGCGCGGGAGGCGGAGGAGGGAGGCGCCGACGTCGTTGGTGCCGACGACCTTGTGGCGCGCGTCCAGGAGGGGTTCCTCGACTTCGACGTCGCCATCGCCACGCCCGATCTCATGTCGCAGGTCGGACGGCTGGGGCGCGTGCTCGGGCCCCGCGGCGTGATGCCCAACCCGAAGACGGGCACCGTCACGACCGAGATCGGCAAGACGGTGGGCGAGTTCAAAGCGGGCAAGGTCGAGTACCGCAGCGATCGGAACGGGAACGTCCACGTCCCGATCGGGAAGGTCAGCTTCGGTCGAGACGCGCTGCTCGCGAACTACCAGGCCGTCCTGGACGAGATCCTGCGGGCCAAGCCGGCGTCGGCCAAGGGCCGGTACATCAAGTCGATCACGACGTCCTCGACCATGGGCCCGAGCATCCGCATCGATGCGGCCACGGCCGGCGACACCGCGCGCACCACCGCGGCGTAGCCATGGCCAAGGGCGGGGCCTTCACCGACCGCGACACGAGCGAGGTGGAGGGCTTCATCGAGCAGAAGCTGCTGCATCGCGGCGTGCTCGCGAGGTTCAGCCGGGTGGACGGCGTGTCGATCCGGCCCGCGATCAGCGGCTTGGAAGGCCTCGGCCGCAAGGAGCGGAAGGCGCGCCGGCAGGAGGTCCCCGGGACGTGGATCGGCCGCGCCGGGTCCATTCGCCGCGCCCTGCCCGTCCACATCCGCCCGCCCGGGCCGCCCGGGAAGGAAGACGCCGTGCCGGGCCAGCTCTCGGCCGCCGGCGTCACCGCTCCGGAGGCGCACATGTCGTTCGGGCAGTGCATCTTCCACTTCTCGCGCGACGACACCTCGGCCGCCGACGTCGTGCGCTTCGCGCTCGCGGCGATGCGTGCGCTCGGCGCCGAGCCCGCGGAAGGCCGCTGGGAGTGGGACCGGACGGTCGAGGTCGACACGACGGGTCCGGCGGGCTCGTAGTAACGTCCTCGGAACAACTCAACGCGCCACAGACCTCCGGTCGCGCCCGCGGTAATGGGCTTGCACGACTCGGCCCGCCGGACGAGGCGACTCCCTGCCAACGGGACGTCCTCGCGTGTCTGGGCGTCCCGTTTCTCGTTGTCGGGAGCCAGTCGGGAAGAGCATGCCGAGACCACAGAAAGCCGCAGTCGTCGAGGAGATCCGCACCAAGCTCGACGAAGCCGACGCCGCCCTGCTCACCGAGTATCGCGGGCTGAGTGTGCGCGCGCTGGCAGAGCTGCGAGGGTCTCTGCGGCCGGCGAACACCGAGTACAAGGTGTTCAAGAACCGCCTCGTACGTCGGGCGGCGGAGGACGCCGGGGTCCCCGACCTGCTCCCGTTGCTCCAAGGCCCAGTGGCGATCGCCTTCGTGCACGGCGACGCGGTCCCGGCGGCGAAGGCGCTGCGCGACTTCGGGCGCACGAACCCGGAGCTCGTCGTCAAGGGCGGGCTGCTCGGCCCCCGGGCCGTGACCGCCGCCGAGCTGACCGCCCTCGCCGACATCCCGCCGCGCGACCAGCTGCTCGCGATGCTGGCCGGTGGTTTCCAGGCGCCGCTCACGAAGGCGGCCGGCCTGTTCCAGGCTTTCACCCGCAACCTCGCCTACGGGGTGAAGGCGTTGATCGATCAGCGGGCGGCTTCCGAGCCCGCCACGTCGGCCGAGCCCGCCGAGCCGGTCGAGCCGGCGGCGTCGGCTGAGCCCGGCGAGCCGGCCGAGTCGTCTGAGTCTTCTGAGTCTTCCGAGCAAGAGGAGTAATCACCGTGGCAACCAAGCTCAGCACCGAGGAGCTGCTGGACGTCTTCAAGAGCATGAGCGTCCTGGAGCTCAACGAGTTCCTGAAGGCATTCGAGGAGGAGTTCGACGTGACCGCCGCCGCGCCGGTGGCGGTGACGGGTCCCGCCGCAGGCGCGCCGGCGGCAGAGGCCGCCGAGGAGCAGGACGAGTTCGACGTCGTCCTCAGCGAGGCCGGCAGCGAGAAGATCAAGGTCATCAAGGAGGTCCGGACGCTCACGAGCCTGGGTCTCAAGGAAGCCAAGGAGCTCGTCGAGTCGGCGCCCAAGCCGGTCCTCGAGAAGGTGTCCAAGGAGGACGCCGAGAAGGCCAAGGGCCAGCTCGAAGGCGCCGGCGCCAAGGTCGAGCTCAAGTAGGGCGCAGCCGGGCCGGGTTCCCAACGCGGCGTTTGCCCGGCCTGACTCTTGACCCCCGCGGGGGGTCGTCGTATCCTGCCGGCACGGCGTCGCCCCCGGGCGGCGTATTTCAGGCACCCTTGTTGCAGGAAGAGGCCGCGGCGCGCTATCCTGTATCAAGCCGTGTCTGCCCGTTCGTGCGTTTGCTGACCATTCTGGCGCTGGTCCGCGCGCGCCCCTGCTCCGAGGAGTGACGTTGGCTCGTCTCGCGTCCCGGGAACGTCTCTCATTCGCGAAGCTCCGCGAGGTCCTCCAGCTCCCCGACCTCATCGCGGTCCAGCGCGAGTCCTTCCAGTGGTTCCTCGACGAGGGTGTCGCCGAGGTGCTGCGCGACATCTCGCCGATCGAGGACTTCACGGGCCAGCTCAAGCTCGAGCTCGCCGACCACGTCTTCGACCCGCCCAAGCACTCCGAGCAGGAGTGCCGCGAGCGCGACATGACCTACGCGCGCCCGCTCTTCGTGACCGCCCGCTTCATGAACGCCGGCACGGGCGAGATCAAGGAGCAGACGGTCTTCATGGGCGACTTCCCGATGATGACCGACCGGGGCACCTTCATCATCAACGGCACCGAGCGGATCGTCGTCTCCCAGCTCGTGCGGTCGCCGGGCGTCTACTTCGGGATCAGCCCCGACAAGACCTCCCCCGAGAAGGACCTCGTCGACGCCAAGATCATCCCGGGCCGGGGCGCCTGGCTCGAGTTCGAGGTCGACAAGAAGGACATCGTCTACGTCCGTATCGACCGCAAGCGCAAGCAGCCCGTCACCGTGCTCCTCAAGGCGCTCGGCTTCGGTGAGACGCCGGAGGAGCTGCTCAACCTGATCGTCGACGCGCAGGGCAACCCCTACGAGTCGATCCGCAACACGCTCGAGAAGGACCACACCGAGAACGCCGAGGCCGCGTTCATCGACATCTACCGCAAGCTGCGTCCGGGCGAGCCGCCGACGCCCGACTCCGCGCGTGGCCTGCTCGAGAACCTCTTCTTCAACCCCAAGCGCTACGACATGGCCAAGGTCGGCCGGCACAAGGTCTCGAAGAAGCTCGTCGACGAGTACCCGAAGCTCGGGCTCGAGCGCTTCGACCTCAAGCCGCCCGGCGGCCAGGAGTTCACGCTCTCCCGGGCTGACATCCTCGCCACGGTCTCGTACCTGGTGAAGCTGCACAACAACGACCCCGACTACTTCCCCGACGACATCGACCACTTCGGCAACCGCCGGGTGCGGTCGGTCGGCGAGCTCATTCAGAACCAGGTCCGGGTCGGCCTCTCGCGCATGGAGCGCGTCGTGCGCGAGCGCATGACGACCCAAGACGTCGAGGCGATCACGCCGCAGACGCTCATCA
>JBKOZX010000344.1:0-2452 GCA_046726115.1 Actinomycetota bacterium
CGCTCGACGACATCAAGGACCTGCGTGAATACGAACGCGAGCGCGACGAGTTCCGGCGTCAGATCGTGGCGATGAAGAAGCGTCGCCGCGTCCAACTGGGCGACCTCCGGACGATCACGTTCGAGAACACGGAGACGATGCGATTCCAGATCCAGGAGATGGCGCGCATCGAACGCATGCTGACGGACGACCAGATCCAGGGCGAGGTCGACACGTACAACGAGCTCATCCCTGGTCCGAACGAGCTGTCGGGCACGCTGTTCGTCGAGATCGATGACAAGGAGCGCCTCTACAAGTGGCTCCCGAAGCTGGTGGGCATCCAGCGGGCGGTGTCGATCTGGCTGCACGACGGTTCGTCGGTCCCGAGCACACCCGAGGACGAAGAGCGGCTCACCCGCGAGGAGACCACGACGACCGTGCATTACCTCAAGTTCCGCTTCACGGCGGAGCAGGTCGACGCGTTCACATCTGGTCCGGTGCGCATCGTGGTCGACCATCCGAACTACAACGCGGTGGTGGAGCTCACCGAGGAGCAGCGCTCGGAGCTGGTCGGGGACCTGCGCGACTAGCGCGCGTTACCTTTCGGTTCGTGCATATCCCGATCCTGCGGCTCGACGCCGATCTTCCACTTCCCGCCGCGCAGCACCCGGACGACGCCGGCTACGACCTTCACGCCGCCCTCGACACGCGTATCGACGCGGCGGGTGGACGCGCGCTCGTGCCGACCGGCATCGCGATCGCGATCCCGTCGGGTCATGCCGGGTTCGTCCTGCCCCGGTCCGGGCTGGCGCTCAACCACGGCGTGACGTGCCTGAATACGCCGGGGCTCATCGATCCCCTGTACCGGGGTGAGATCAAGGTCGTGCTGGTGAACACGGATCCCACGCGCCACTACGACGTGCACCGCGGGGACCGGATCGCGCAGCTCGTCCTGCTCGAGGTTGGGATGGTCGAGTGGATCGAGGTCGACGATCTCGGGTCGACGGAACGCAGCACGTTCGGCTTCGGCTCGACCGGGAGCTGACGTCGCGGTCGGATAGCCTGCCGCCGCGGCGAATGAGAAGGATGTGATGGCACACGACCGGAAGTTCCGCTTCGGAGTCATGTGCTCGCACGCGGCGTCGGCGGCCGACTTCCGCGAGAAGGCGCGTACGGCCGAAGCCCTCGGCTACTCGACGCTGTTCGTGCCCGACCACTTCGTCGACCATCCGCTCGCGCCGATGCCGGCGATGGCCACCGCCGCTGCGGTCACCGACACCCTGCGCGTCGGCTCGCTCGTCCTCGCCAACGACTACAAGCACCCCGTGGTGCTCGCCCGCGAGGCAGCCACGCTCGACCTGCTGTCGGACGGCCGCCTCGAGCTCGGCCTGGGCGCGGGCTGGATGACCGCCGACTACGAGAAGTCAGGCCTCGAGCTCGACCGCCCCAGCGTGCGCATCGACCGCCTCGACGAGTCGATCACGATCCTCAAAGGCCTGATGGCCGAGGGGCCGTTCACCTTCCACGGCAAGCACTACACGGTCACCGACCTCGACGGTCATCCCAAGCCGGTGCAGCAGCCGCATCCGCCGTTCCTGATCGGCGGGGGCGGGCCGAAGATCCTCGCGGTCGCCGCTCGCGAAGCGGCGATCGTCGGCCTCAATGCCAACCTGCGTGGCGGTGTGGCCATCAGCGACGACGCCGCCCGCTCGATGACGGGGAGAGCGACCGACGACCGAGTGGCCCGGTTGCGCTCCGCCGCGGGTGAGCGTTTCGACGACCTCGAGATCCAGTCGTTCGTCGGGTTCACGAACTTCACCGACGATCGCCGCGCGCTGGCCGAGATGATGGCGGGCGCGTTTGGCGTCCCGCCCGAGGAGGCGTTGGAGACGCCGGTCGTGCTGGCGGGGACGCTCGAGCAGATGATCGACGACGTGCAGGCTCGCCGGGAGCGGTGGGGGATGAGCTACGTCGTGGTGGGCGTCGACGTGATGGAGCAGTTCGCGCCGGCCGTTGCTCGATTGGCAGGTACGTGATGGCGCACGACCGCAAGTTCCGGTTCGGAGTGCAGACCGGGGGAGCGACGTCGGCGCGGGAGTGGAAGGAGAAGGCCCGCAAGATCGAGGCGCTCGGCTACTCGACGCTCTACATGCCGGATCACTTCATCGAGACCCCGTACGCGCCGATGGTCGGCATCGCGATGGCTGCCGAAGCGACGGAGTCGCTGCGAGTGGGCACGCTCGTGCTCGGCAACGACTACAAGCATCCTGCGGTGGTCGCCAAGGAGTTCGCGTCGATCGACGTGCTGTCGGACGGCCGCGTCGAGGCCGGCCTCGGTGCCGGATGGATGACGGCCGACTACGACGCGCTCGGTCTCCCGTACGACTCGCACGGCACGCGCATCGAGCGTCTCGGTGAAGCGCTCGCGATCCTGAAGGGCGCGTGGGGCGACGGTCCGTTCTCCCTCGAAGGG
>JBKOZX010000345.1:0-11117 GCA_046726115.1 Actinomycetota bacterium
GCGTTCGTCACGACGCGCGTCGGCGATCTCGGGTTCATGGTCGCGATGTTCCTGATCTTCGCCGAGCTCGGCTCGCTGGATTACAACGCGATGAGCGCGGGCGCCCACACGCTCGCCGCCGGGACGGCCACGGCCATCGCACTGCTCCTCTTCCTTGGCGCGGTGGGCAAGAGCGCGCAGTTCCCGCTGCACGTGTGGCTTCCCGATGCCATGGAAGGTCCCACACCGGTCTCGGCGCTGATCCACGCCGCCACCATGGTCACGGCCGGCATCTTCCTCGTCGCCCGGGCGCATCCGTTCTTCGAGGCCAGCGGCGGCTCGGCGCTGACCGTCGTGGCGATCATCGGCGCCGGCACCGCGCTGTTCGCGGCGACGATCGCCCTCATCCAGGTGGACGTGAAGCGGGTGCTGGCGTACTCGACGATCAGCCAGCTCGGCTTCATGTTCCTCGCCTTGGGCGTACGCGCGTACGCGGCCGCGATCTTCCTCGTCGTCGCGCACGCGTTCTACAAGGCGACGCTGTTCCTCGGCGCCGGGTCGGTGATCCACGCCAACGACGACAACCAGGACATACGAACGATGGGCGGCATGCGCAAGTACATGCCGTACACGGCGGCCGGGTTCATCATCGCGTGGCTCGCGATCGCCGGCGTGCCTCCGTTCGCGGGCTTCTGGGCGAAGGACGAGGTGCTCTCCCGCGCGTACTTCGCCGGTGATTACGGCGTCTGGATCGTCGGCACGGTTGCCGCTCTCCTCACGGCCTTCTACATGACCCGTGAGGTCTGGCTCGTGTTCTTCGGCAACGAGCGCTTCCAGGCGGCAGAGGCGGCAGAGCCGCCCGAGGAGGCAGAGTTCGAGTCGCCGACCGTCCCCGCGTGGGTGCCGCCCAAGCCGCCGCGCCTCACGCACCCGCCCCACGAGTCACCGGTCACGATGACGTTCCCCATCGTGGCGCTCGCCGTGCTGGCGGCGGTGGGCGGCGTGATCAGCCTGCCGTTCAAGGGATTCGAGTTCCTCAGTGACTGGCTCGAGCCGGTCTTCGCCGACGTGCCCAAGATCGACGTCACGTCGTTCACGGCCGCCTCGACGCTGGAAGGGATCTCGGTGATCTTCGGCCTGATCGGGCTCGCGATCGCGCTCTCCATCTACCAGCGCGGGATACCGACGCCCGAGGGCGACCCGCTGCCGCAGCAGTTGGGCTTCGCCGGGAGGCTGTTCCAGCACGCCTACTACTTCGACGAGAGCATCGCCGCGCTCGTGCGCGGTCCCGTGTACCGCTTCGCCGACTGGCTGAACCGCGGCTTCGACCTCGGGATCATCGACGGCGCCGTCAACGGCGTCGCCAGGCTCGTGCGCGACGCCGGCGGCCGGCTGCGGCGCGTCCAGACGGGCCTGGTGCGCAACTACGCGCTTGGGGTCGTGCTCGGCGCCGTCGCCCTGCTCATCTTCCTCGCCGTGAGGGGAGGCTGATGCGCGACGCCGGGTTCCCGTTGCTGACGTTCATCATCTTCACGCCGCTCGCCGGCGCCGTGCTCGTCGCGCTGTTGCCGCAGCGGCGGCCCGAGCTCGTGAAGGCCGTCGGCTACGCCACGACCGCCGCCACGCTCGGCTTCGTCGGCTACCTGCTGTACAGCTTCGAGACGAGCGCGTCCGGCTACCAGTTCGTCGAGAGCCACCAGTGGATCGGCACGCTGGGCGTCCGCTACGAGCTCGGCGTCGACGGCATCAGCCTGTTCATAGTGGCGCTCACAGCGCTGCTCTTCCCGATCGGCTTGCTGGCGTCGGACACGATCACCGAGCGGGTGAAGCCGTACACGATGTGGATGCTCGTGCTCGAGGCATCGCTGCTCGGGGTCTTCGTGAGCCTCGACCTCATCCTGTTCTTCGTGTTCTTCGAGATCGTGCTCGTGCCGATGTACTTCATCATCGCCGGGTGGGGGCACGACCGGCGCGTGTACGCGGCGTTCAAGTTCTACCTGTACACCGCGCTCGGCTCCGCGTTCCTGCTCGTCGGGCTGCTCACGCTCGCGTTCCTGCACGGCCAAGACCACGCGCTCACGTTCGACGTTCGCACGCTCACCGCGTGGGCGCCCGGCGGCCTGTCGGACGGCACCGCCAAGCTGCTGTTCCTCGCCTTCTTCGCCGCGTTCGCGGTCAAGGTGCCGCTCTTTCCGCTGCACACCTGGCTGCCCGACGCCCACACCGAGGCGCCGACGGCGGGGTCGGTGATCCTGGCCGGCGTGCTGCTGAAGATGGGTACCTACGGGTTCCTGCGCTTCTCGCTCCCGCTGTTCCCCGACGCCAGCGTGTTCTTCGCGCCGATGCTGCTGGTACTGGCGACGATCGGGATCATCTATGGCGCCGTGGTCGCGGCAATGCAGCCGAACCTCAAACGCCTCATCGCCTATTCGTCGGTCGCGCACCTCGGCTTCGCCGTGCTCGGGATCTTCGCCCTCACCACCCAGGGCCTCGAGGGCGGCGTGTTCACGATGATCAGCCACGGCCTCACGACGGGCGCGCTGTTCCTCCTCGTCGGCTTCCTGTACGACAGGCGGCACACGTTCAACATCTCCGACTTCGGCGGCCTTTGGAAGGCGGCGCCGGTCTTCGGCGGCATCTTCCTCGCGGTCGTGTTCGCGTCGCTCGGGTTGCCCGGCTTCTCGGGATTCGTCGGCGAGGGCCTCGCCCTGAACGGCACGTTCATCGTGCACCGCCCGTACGCGGTGATCTCGGCCGTCGGCGTGATCCTGGCCGCCGTGTACCTGCTGTGGGCGTACCAGCGCGCCTTCACCGGCTCGCCCGACGGCGAGAACGCGACGCTGCGCGACCTCAAGGTGCGAGAGCTCTTCGCCGTGGTGCCGCTGCTGGCGCTGAGTCTCTTCCTCGGCCTCTACCCGAAGCCGGTCATCGACCGCGTCGAGCCGTCCGTGCGCCGGGTGATCTGCGGCGTCGAGCGCGGCAGCAACTACAAGGAGCCGGCGGTGGCGACCCGGCGGGCGCCGGTCAAGGGCGACGATTGCAAGCGCATGAACACGCGGGAGCTCGCGGGCCGGTGATCGCCTCGCTGCTCACCCAGGCGCGCGACGTGCCGTCGATACGCACGCCCTCCGTCGACTGGCTCGCCATCTCGCCCGAGATCGCGCTGGCCGGCGCCGCCGTCGCGATCATCCTGCTCCGCTCGCTCGTGCGGCGGGCGTCATGGGTGTACCCCGTGTCGCTCGCGTTGTCGTTCAGCGGCGTCACCGCGGCCGCCGCCCTGATGGTCCGCCAGTGGCGCGAGGTCCAGGACAGCGGCGCCATCACGACGGTCGCGGGCATGGTTCGGGTCGACGGATTCGGCGTGTTCCTCGGCGGGGTCGTCGTCGCGGCAACCGTCCTCGCCCTGCTGCTATCGGTCACGTACGTCGAGCGCGAGCGCCTGGAGGGCCCCGAGTACCTCGCCCTGGTGCTGCTGTCGGCCACCGGCATGGTGGCGATGACGACGGCCAACGATCTCATCGTCGTGTTCCTTGCGCTCGAGATTCTCTCGATCCCGCTGTACGTGCTGGCGGCGTTCGACCGCCGCCGCCTGGCGTCGCAGGAGGCGGGGATCAAGTACTTCGTACTCGGCGCGTTCTCGTCGGCGGTGTTCCTCTACGGGGCGGCGCTCGTGTACGGCGCCACCGGCACGACCTCGCTCAGCGGGATCGCTCGGTTCCTGGCCGCCAACACGCTGCTCGACGAAGGCGTGCTCCTCATCGGCCTCGGGCTGCTCATGGTCGGGCTCGGCTTCAAGGTGGCGGCGGTGCCGTTCCATATGTGGACGCCCGACGTGTACCAAGGCGCGCCGACGCCGGTGACCGCGTTCATGTCGTCCGCGACCAAGGTCGCGGGCTTCGCCGCCCTGCTGCGGGTGCTGCAGGTGTCGTTCCCGCTGTTCCGGAACGACTGGCGGCCGGCGATCGGCGCGCTGGCCGTGCTGTCGCTCGTGCTGGGCAGCGTGGCGGCAGTGGTGCAGACCGACGTGAAGCGGATGCTGGCGTACTCGTCGATCGCGCACGCCGGCTACATCCTCGTCGGGTTCGCCGCCGCCGCGGTCGCGAACCCGGGAGCGTCGTCCCGGGGGCTGCAAGCCGCGCTGTTCTATCTCCTGGTCTACGCGTTCATGACGATCGGCGCGTTCGCGGTCGTGACGCTGGTGGGCCGCTCGTCGCACGACGCCCGCCACACGCTGTCCGAGTATCGTGGGCTGGCGTCGAAGCGCCCCGCGCTGGCGGCGTTGCTCGCGTTCTTCCTGCTCGCCCAGGCCGGCGTGCCGTTCACGGGTGGGTTCGTCGCCAAGCTCCAGGTGTTCGCGGCCGCCGTCGACGCCCGTCAGTACTACCTGGCGATCGTCGGCGTCCTCGCCGCCGTCGTGGCCGCGTTCTTCTACCTGCGGGTCGTGGTGACGATGTACACCGGCGGCGAGGAAGGCGCCGAGGCGCCCGAGCCGTCCCGGTCACGGATCCGCATCGATCCGGCCGCAGCCCTGGTGCTCGCAGTCACGGCCGCGTTCACGCTCGTGATCGGCATTCTCCCCGGCACGTTCCTCGACCTCGCCAAGCACGCCACCTTCGTGTTGCGCTAGCCCCCCAGCGTTGTCACGAAAGCGCCCGCCACGAGCGCGTTTCGGTGACAACCCCGGAAGGGCGGTGGGGGTTACGCCACCTCGCGGCGGCGGCGGAACCAGCGGCGGCGGGCCTTCTCCGGGGCGCGGGCCTGCTTCTCTTCGTGCTCGTCGAGAGCGCGGGCGGCGAGGTGGTGGGCTTCCTCGATGAGCATCATCGAGTCGGAGAAGTCGAACAGCTCGCGCTGGTCGGACGGGCCCGGCAGCACCAGGACGTCGACCTCCGGGGGCGCATGACGCAGCTCGAGGTCGAAGCGCTGATTACGCGAGATCGCGAACGCGCGCACCGCCACGTCGAGCGGCGATCGCAGCCGCCGCTCCGCGAGCGCGCCGGTCACGTTGCACACGTAGACGCGGTCGACGGGACCGGACAGCGCGTGCCACAGGGGCACGCTGTTGGTGACCGCGCCGTCGACGAGCAGCCGCCCTTCGTGCTCGATCGGCGGGAAGAGCCCCGGCAGCGCGGCGCTGGCGAGCAGCGGGGGCCCGACCGGGCCGGACGCGAACACGACCTCCTCGCCGCTGCCGAGGTCGGTGGCCACCACGCGCAGCGGCACTGCCAGCTCGTCGAACGTCAGGGCAATGTGCGCCCGGTCGATGATCGCCTGGAGCCCTTCGTTCGGGAAGAGGTGGTCATCCCGCCGGAGCACGTTCCAGGCCCGGACGAGCTTGCTGCCCGGGAACACCTCGCCCGAACGGATCGAGAGCCACACGTCCGCGAGGTGCTCGACGGTGGCGGGCGTCGGGTCGGTCGCGATCACGGCGCCGTTGAGCGCGCCGGCCGAGCAGCCGACCACCACGTCGGGCACGATGCCCCGCTCGATCAGCGCCCGTAGCATGCCGACCTGGCTGACGGCCTGGTTGCCGCCGCCGGACAGCACGAATGCCGTGCGCGGCTCGTCGCGACCCCGCAGTCGCAGGATGGGGGGGATCCGCGGAACGGAATTCACTGGCGACCTCTCACCATATCTCGGTCATGTGCAGGGACCACGTTAGGCACTCTGCACCTGCAGAACGATCGTTCCCGACCCGCGATTCCCCTCACGTCTACCGATTCGGGCTGGTCGCGCCGTTTGTAGCGGTCGAATTGCCCCGGTGTAGTGTCCGATCGGGTCCTATTCCCTCGGCGGGGAGTCCGCGTGTCGACCTATTACCAGACGTATCTCGCCGTCGCAGTCCTCGCCGGGGCGGCCATCCTCATGTTCACGGCCATGCTCGGCGTGGGCCGCCTGCTGCGCCCCAACCGGCCCCAGCCCGAGAAGTACATCACCTACGAGGCCGGCTCCGACCCCGTCACCGGCTTCGGCCAGTCGAACATTCGTTACTACGTGTACGCCTTGCTCTTCGTGATGTTCGACGTCGAGGCGGTCTTCATCTTCCCGTGGGCGGTCCGCGTCGAGAGCCTGGGCACGTTCGCGCTGGTCGAGATGGTCGTCTTCGTCGTCATCCTCGCCCTCGGCCTCGTGTACGCGTGGCGGAAGGAAGTCCTGCGGTGGGCCTAGTGGAGCGGGGCCGCGTCCCCAAGCCGCTCACGTGGCTCCTCAACTACAGCCGGAAGTACTCGCTGTGGATGTTCCAGTGGGGGCTGGCCTGTTGCGCCATCGAGATGGGCGCCGCGCTCGCCAGCCCGCGCTACGACATGATGCGCCTCGGCGTCATCCCGTTCCCCGCCAGCCCCCGCCAGGCCGACCTCGTCGTGATCTCGGGCACGGTCACCGACAAGATGGCGCCGGCGATCAAGCGCCTCTACGAGCAGATGCCCGACCCCAAGTACGTGATCTCGATGGGCGCGTGCGCCAACTGCGGGGGGCCGTACTGGGACTCGTACTCGGTCACCAAGGGGGTCGACCAGATCATCCCCGTGGACGTGTACGTGCCGGGCTGCCCGCCGCGCCCGGAGGCGCTGCTCCAAGGGATCGTGCTGCTGCAGGAGCGCATCCAGAACGAGGGCCTCGGGAACGACGAGCTCAAGGCCCGGTGGACGGGGGAGCCGATCGTCGTTGGCTGACAACGTGGAGCGTGAGCAGAGCGGCGCCGTCGAAGAGGTGAGCGTCGAGCAGCAGCTCGCGCAGACCGACGAGCCGGCCGCCGCCGCGCAGGCGCGTGCCGACGCCGACGAGGCCGACGCCCCGCCCACCGATGCCGTCGCCGAGGGGGAGACGCGCCCGCTCGACGAGACGGAGCAGGAGTTGCTCTCGCGCCTCGAGCGCGAGCTGGGCGACGGCATCGTCGAGTCGGCCGATGCATTCGGCACGCTCGTCGTGCGCGTGAAGCCCGACGTGTGGCTGCGGGCCGCCGAGGTCAGCAAGCAGGCGCTCGACTGCGACTACCTCTCGTTCATCTCCGGGATCGACTGGCAGCCCGCGCCTCGCGAAGGCGAAGAAGCCGGCGGCGACACGTCGTCACCGGTGCAGCCGACCGAGATGACGTTCGGCGTCGCCGGGTCGGCGGGGCGGATGCAGGTGTTCGCGCACGTCGAATCCACCACGCGGCACTGGGGCGTCACGCTCAAGACGGACGTCGACGAGCGCAACCCGCACACCGAGTCCTGGGTGCCGGTATACGCCGGCGCCGACTGGCACGAGCGCGAGTGCTGGGAGATGTTCGGTGTCGTGTTCGACGGTCACCCGAGCCTCCGGCACCTCTACCTGCCGTCGGAGTTCGAGGGACACCCGCTGCGCAAGGACTACCCGTTGCTCGCCCGCATCGTGAAGCCGTGGCCCGGACTAGTCGACGTCGAGGCCATGCCGGGCGAGGAGCAGTCGGCGGACGCCGACAAGAGTGATGGTGCGGGTGCCGACGAGGGAGCCGCCACCGAAGGTGCTGCAGAGGGGGATGACTCGTGAGCGTCGACGTCGCCGTCGACCGGCAGGCGTGGCGGCATCTCGCCGACGCGCAGGTGAACGTCGAGCTCGACACCGGCGACATGATCCTCAACCTCGGGCCGCAGCACCCCGCTACGCACGGCACGCTCCGTCTTGTCGTCCGCCTTGACGGCGAGCGAGTGATCTCGGCCGACCCCGTCATCGGATACATGCACCGCGGCTACGAAAAGCTCACCGAGTTCCGCACGTACCCGCAGGTCACGACGCTCATCAACCGGATCGACTGGCTGTCGAGCTTCGCCAACGAGGTGCCGTTCATGCACGGCGCCGAGCTGCTCATGGGCCTCGAGGCGCCGCCGCGCGCGCAGTACATCCGGACGATCCTCACCGAGCTGTCGCGCATCGCGACCTTCATGGTGTTCCTGGGCGAGATGGGCATCCAGGTCGGCGCGCTCACGCCGCCGTTCTACGGGTTCCGCGACCGCGAGCACGTGCTCAACCTCATCGAAGCCGCCACCGGCGGCCGGTTCCACCCCAACTTCAACCGCATCGGCGGCCTGAAGGACGACTTGCCCTGGGGCTGGGTCAACGAGTGCCGCAACACGATGAAGACAGTCTTCGACGCCTGCAACACACTGGAGGAGCTCCTCGCCGAGAACGAGATCTTCGCGGCGCGGACGCGCTCGATCGGGATCATCCCGGCCGAGGTAGGGAGCAACTACGGGGTCTCGGGATCGAACCTGCGCGCGTCCGGCGTCGACTGGGACCTGCGCCGTGACGGCAAGCCCTACCTCGTGTACTCGGACCTCGACTTCAAGGTCTGGACCCACCCCGACGGTGACTCGTACTCGCGCTATTGGGTGCGGCTCCATGAGACGCGCGAGGCCGCGCGCATGGTCGTGCAGATGCTCGACCAGATCCCGTCCGGGCCGATCATGGCCAAGGTCCCGCGCATCATCAAGGTTCCCGAGGGCGAGGTCTGGGTCGAGACGGAGAACCCGCTGGGCCAGATGGCGTACTACGTGATCTCGAAGGGCGCGACGGGCCCGTTCCGGGTCAAGATCCGGTCGGCGTCGTTCAGCAACGTGTCGATCCTGCCGTGGCTTCTGCGCGGCGTGTACGTGCCCGACGTCATCACCGTTCTCGCGTCGCTCTATTTCATCCTGGGGGACATCGACCGGTGAGCGGGCTCGCGCTCGACGTCGGCTGGGGGACGATCCTGGCGATCAAGACGATCGTCGTGCTCGCCATCATCCCGCTCGGCGCCATCATCCTCGGGTACGTGTTCCTGCTGAAGATGATGGCGCACATGCAGAGCCGCCTCGGTCCGATGGACCCGGGCGGCTTCCACGGCTGGTTCCAGCTCTTCGGCGACGGCATCAAGTTCATCCAGAAGGAGGACGTGATGCCGGCGCAGTCGGACCGGCGTATCTTCGCCGCCGCGCCGCTGGTCGTCGTGATCTCGACGTTCCTGGTCTTCCTGGTGCTGCCGACGGGCCCCGATCTCATCGTCAGCGACCTCGACGTCGGCGTCTTCTACGCGCTGGCGGTCTCGAGCCTGGGGGTCGTCGGCGTGCTGATGGCGGGGTGGGCGAGCGCCAACAAGTTCGCGCTGCTCGGCGCGCTGCGGGCCGCCGCCCAGCTCATCGCCTACGAGCTGCCGCTGTTGCTGGCGGTCGTCGGCGTCGTGGTGATGGCGGGCACGATGAGCCTCCAGGGCATCGTCGCGGCGCAGCAGAACGGGGCGATCTTCGGCTGGGACGGCATCGGCCTCCCGTTCATCATTCCCCAGTTCGTCGGCTTCGGGCTGTTCCTCGTGGCCGCGCAGGCCGAGCTCACCCAGACCCCGTTCGACATGCCGGTGGCCGAGAGCGAGCTCGTGGCCGGCTACATGGTCGAGTACACGGGGTTCCGCTTCCTCTTCTTCTTCATCGGTGAGTTCGGCACCGCGTTCGCGTTCGCCGGCCTCGCCGCCACGCTGTTCCTCGGTGGTTGGGCGCTCCCGCACGTCACCGACACCGGGTGGTCGAACCTGCTCGGCCCCGTCGTGTTGCTCACGAAGGTCATGCTCGTGGCGTTCCTGATGTTCTGGGTTCGTTTCACGTACCCACGCCTGCGCGAGGATCAGCTGCAGGCGGTGGCGTGGAAGTTCCTGATCCCGATCGGGCTCGCGAACATTCTCATTACCGGTGCCCTGAAGGTGGCGTTCTAGATGCCGAAGCTCCCCAAGAAGTCGAAGGCTCCGGGCCTCATCGGAGGCCTCGGCGTCACGTTCAAGACGATGCTGAAGGGCGCCGTCACCGTGCAGTACCCGCACGAGCGGGAGGACCCGCCCCCGCGCGCGCGCGGCGTGATCGCGCTCAAAGAGGAGAACTGCACCGTCTGCATGCTGTGTGCCCGCCAGTGTCCCGACTGGTGCATCTACATCGAGGGCCACAAGGAGAAGCGCCCGCCTCGGCGCGAGGGCGGGCGCGAGCGCAGCGTCAGCCTCCTCGACCGCTTCGACATCGACTACGCACTCTGCATGTACTGCGGGATCTGCGTCGAGGTCTGCCCGTTCGACGCCCTGTTCTGGAGCCCCGAGTACGAGTACTCGGAGCCGAACATCGCCGACCTCCTCCACGACAAGGAGAAGCTCGGCGAGTGGATGGCGACCGTCCCCGAGCCGGAGCCGCTCGAAGTCGGCGCCGAGTCCGGCAAGAAGTAGCGAGCAGCAGGGCGTCCGCATGACTGCACAGAACGTCGCCTTCTGGGTCCTCGCGATCGCGATGGGAGCCGGGGCCATCGGCGTCGTCCGGTCGCGGAACATCGTGCACGCAGCCCTGTTCCTGATCGTCGTGCTCGTCGGCGCGGCCGCGCAGTACATCGTGCTCCTCGCCGAGTTCGTCGGCATCACGCAGTTCTTCATCTACATCGGCGCCATCGCCGTGCTGTTCCTGTTCGGCATCATGCTGACCCGGGCGCCGATGACCGCGGCCAACTTCGACAACGACCAGCGCTGGCCGGCCGCGATCGTCGCCGTCTTCCTCTTGGGCGTGCTCATCGCGCTGCTCGTGAACGCGTTCGGGCACGACGAGATCAAGCTCACCGACTCGTTGCTGCGGGCCAGCCGGACCGGCCCCGTCGCCGACTCCATCTTCCGCACCTTCGTGGTCCCGTTCGAGGTCGTCTCGATGCTGTTGCTCGCCGCTCTGGTCGGGGCGGTGGTCATCGCCCGGAGGGACTGACCGTGGCGCTGAACCAGTACCTCATCCTCAGCGCATTCCTCTTCTGCACCGGCGTCTACGGCGTGCTCGCCCGCCGCAACGGCGTGCTGGTGCTGCTTTCCGTCGAGCTCATGCTCAACGCCGTCAACATCAATCTCGTGGCCTTCGCCGCCTTCACGAAGGAGGTCTCGGGGCAGGTGTTCGCCCTGTTCATCATCACCATCGCCGCCGCCGAGGTGGGCGTGGGCCTCGCGATCGTGCTCCTGATCTACCGCAACCTCCGCAGTCCGGACCTCGATCGCGTCGATCAGCTGAAGGGCTGACCCGCCGTGCTGCGCAACGCCTGGATCATCCCGCTTCTGCCGGCGCTCGGCTTCGTCGCAGTGCTGTTGTTCGGGAAGCGCCTGCCGCGCAAAGGCGCCGAGCTCGCCGTCGCCACCG
>JBKOZX010000346.1:0-3184 GCA_046726115.1 Actinomycetota bacterium
ATCATCGAGCACGACCGGCGTGTGCTCCAGTCGGGCGAACCGCAGACGCTCGAAGAGACGGCGACCATGCGGGGCGTCTCGCGGGTGTTTCTGACCAGCCGCGGCGTCTACCGCGACGCACAGGGCCGGATCATCGGTCTGGTCGGCTTTTCACGCGACATCACCGAGCTGAAGCGGCTCGAGCAGCAGTTCCGGCAGGCCCAGAAGATGGAGGCCGTCGGACAGCTGGCCGGCGGCATCGCGCACGACTTCAACAACCTGCTGACCGCGATCGGCGGCTACACGGCGTTGCTGCTCGAGGAGCACGCGGGCGACGACGAGCACCGCCGCGATCTGACCGAGATCGAGAAGGCGGCGACTCGCGGCGCGGCGCTCGTCGACCAGGTGCTGTCGTTCAGCCGACGCAAGATGCTGATGCCCACGACGCTCGACCTCAACGAGGTCGTCGAATCGACCCGCGGGTTGCTGGGCCCCGCCATCGGGGCCGACATCGAGCTCGTCACCCACCTCGCGCCCTCGCTCGACGCCGTGCGCGCCGACCGGACCCAGATCGAGCAGGTGCTGGTGAACCTCGCCGTGAACGCCCGCGACGCAATGCCGTCCGGCGGTCGGGTCGACATCGAGACCGCAAACGTCACGCTCCACGCACGCGACGTCGGCGCCCAGATCGACGCCACGGCCGGGCCGCACGTAATGCTGTCCGTGCGCGACACGGGGATCGGCATGGACCGCGAGACGCAGGCCCAGGTGTTCGAGCCGTTCTTCACCACGAAGGATGTCGGGCAGGGGACAGGCCTCGGCTTGTCGACCGCGTATGGCATCGTCACGCAGGCTGGCGGGCACATCGCGGTCGACAGTCGGCCCGGCGGGGGAACGACGTTCCATGTGTACCTGCCCGCCGTCGCCAAAGACGCCGCCCCGATCTCGGAAGTGGCGGACGGCGTGGCGCCGCGCACGGGACGCGAGACCGTGCTCGTCGTCGAGGACGAGGCCGCCGTGCGCAGCCTCGCCCGCGACGTGCTCGGCCGGCTGGGTTACCAGGTGCTCGTCGCCTCGGACGGGCTGGAGGCGCTGAAGGTCGCCGACCAGCACCGCGGACGGATCGACCTGCTCGTCAGCGACGTCGTCCTGCCGCACCTGCGCGGCGTCGAGGTCGCCGACCGCATCTCTGCGCGCCAGCCCGGTCTTCGCGTCCTCTACATCTCCGGGTACACCGAGACCGCCATCGTGCACGACGGGCAGCTCGATCCGGGCGTCAACTTCCTGGCCAAGCCCTTCCTCCCCGCTGACCTCGGCAACCGGGTGCGAGAGATCCTCGATGCCTGACCCCGGGAGCGGCGGCGGCCAGGTACTCCTCGTCGACGACGACGACACCGTTCGCCGCTTCTTCGTCCGCGCGTTGACGCGCGCCGGCTTCGACGTCGTCGAGGCCCGTGACGGGCCCGACGGCATGGCGCGGATCGCGGAGAATCTCCCGTCGGTGGTCGTGCTGGACAACCGCATGCCGGGCATGAGCGGACTCGATGTGCTCAACGAGCTGCGGCGCGACCCACAGACGCGCACCCTGCCCGTGATCCTCGTGACCGCGCAGGGTGAGATCGAGGAGCGCGTCGTGGGGCTCAGCGCCGGCGCCGACGACTACGTCACCAAGCCGGTCCACCCGGACGAGCTCGTTGCGCGTGTGCGCGCCCAGCTGCGCGGTCAGGCGGCATGGCGCGAAGCGACCGAACGGGCGTGGCGCGACCGGGCGACGGTGGTGGAGGAACTCGGCAATGTCGACGACACAACTGCACCCGCGCTGGTCGGTGACGCCGTGTGCCAAATCCTGATGGACCTGACCGGGACGGACGCCGCCGCCGTGCTGCGTTTCGAAGGCGACGACGTGTCCGTGCTGGCGCAACGCGGTGGGGCGGCAGTCGCTTCGGGCACGGTGTTGCCGCCCATTCTCGGCCTTCAGGTGCAGCGGCGCGCCCGCGCGGGACCGTGGGCCGACGAGGCCGCGTTGCAGTCCGACGCCGCAGTGGCCGGCCGGCCGGTCTTGTCTGCGTTCGCGCCGCTGTCGTGGCGGACGAGCCTGATCGGCGTGCTCGCACTCGGATTCGAGCCGGGAGCCTTGGCGCACACGCTGACCGCGCCGGCACTCGCGACCGCGATCGACCTCGCGCCCGCCGTCGCCGCTGTGCTCGGGCCGTCGGTAACCGGTCCGAACGGGACGCGACCTGTCATCGAGCAGGTGATCGCGACGGGCGCGTTCGAGCCCGTGTTCCAAGCCGTCGTCGACCTCGCCACGCGAGACGTGGTGGGTTTCGAGGCGCTGACGCGGTTCAATGACGGCACTCCACCGGAGGTGCGGTTCAAGGAAGCCGCCGAGATGGGCATCGGCGTGCCGCTCGAGCACGCAACGGTCGAGGCTTCGCTCCGAGCGGCGGAGAAGCTCCCTGACAACCTGTTCCTCAGCATCAACGTGTCACCGGCGCTGATCCTCGAACGCGAGACCATCGCGATCGCGGCGCGGTCTCCGTCGCAACCACTGGTGCTGGAGCTGACCGAACGTGAGCCCGTCGACGACTACGCCGCGTTGATGCGCGTGCTCGAAGGCTTCGGAAGCGTGAAGCTCGCCGTCGACGACGCCGGCGCCGGCTACGCGAGCTTGCGCCACATCCTCGCCCTGCACCCGTCATACATCAAGCTCGACATCACCTGGGTGCGCGAGATCGAACACGATACGGCGCGCCAAGCTCTCGTCGCCGGCATACACCACTTCGCCGAGCTCACGAACTCGCGCGTCATCGCGGAGGGTGTCGAAACCGAGGGCGAGGCCGACGCGCTCCGCCGGTTGGGCATCGAGTTCGGCCAGGGCTTCCTGTTCGGCGACCCGCAGCCAGCCGGCGATCTCGTCTGAGTCTCTGGTCGCACTTGCTTGCGCAAGTGCTCCAGCCGGCCACCGTCTCTCTCCGGGGCCGGGGGAACCCCGGCCCCTGCTGCACGTGCCCTCCTCGTGCAGGTCTTGCCCTCAGCGGTCGCGGAGGAACCACCCGCGGGGATCCCACGTGCGCAGCGCGGTGATCTCGTCGTCGGTCGGGGCCGCGAGCTCCCGAACTGCGGGCGCGACGGCGAGGTCCCAGCCGCACGCGGCGCGGCAGGCATCGATCCGCTCCGCGACCTGTCTCTTATACACATCTCC
>JBKOZX010000347.1:0-8092 GCA_046726115.1 Actinomycetota bacterium
GATCGCGAGTCCGAGGCTCGGCCGCCGCGCGAACCGGTAGGCGAGCAGGATCGTCAGCGCGGTGGTGAAGAGGATCAGCGTCTCGGACATGACGACCGAGTCGACGAACCAGAAGTTGGGATACAGGGCCGCGATCACCCCCGCGATCAGCCCGACACGCCGTCCCGCGATCTCCCGGCCGGTGATGCCGACGAGCACCACCGTTCCGGCGCCGATGATGCAGGACCAGATCTGGTGGTCGAGCACGCTTCGGAGCCGGAACAGCGACGGGATCGCCAGGGCGACGATGTACCCGGGTGGGTGCTTGGCCCCTGGTGTCGTGCGGTGCTCCTTCAGGAGCGCGATCGGGTCCAGGAAGCCGCGGCCGTCCGCGAGAAGGTTGGCGCCGTGGTGGTAGTAGAAGTCGTCGCCGCCGAGGAACCTCGGATTCTTCGTGACGAGCACGTACACGATCCGCAGCGCGAGGCCCACCACCACGATGAGCGCGAGCCATAAGGCCCACTTCCGATCGCGCATCGAAGGGCCTACGGCAGCCGCTTCAGCACGCGCAACAGTCCGGGCCGGGCGGGGGATTGGTGGTGCGAGCGCGACGCGGTGTCGAGCTCGTGCCGGTGCGCGAGGAACCACTCGTACGACTCGATGACCATCGACGTGTTGGAATGCTTGGGTTCCCAGTTGAGCTCGGTGCGGGCCCGCGTGACGTCGAACCACAACGACTCGCTGTACAGCAGCCAGTGGTAGGGCGCGAACGGCGCCAGCCCGAGCCCGGCGAGCGCACGCATCGCGATCCGCGCCGGCTCGACCGGCAGGGATCGGACCCGGGACCCGGTCCCGGCGTGGTCGACAAGAGCCTGCAACGTCTCACGCATCGTCCCGAACTCGGTGGCGCCGATGTTGTACACGGAAGGGCCCTCGCGCGCCGCGGCGCGGAAGCACGCATCGCCGAGGTCGGAGGCGTGCACGAGTTGATAGCGGTTGTTGCCGCCTCCGAGGACGTACACGGGGGCGCCGTCGGCGACGAACTCGAACAGCACGGCCATGATGCCGAGTCGGCCGTGGCCGAGGATCGTGCGCGGCCGGATGATCGTGACATCGAGCCCGGCGTCGACGGCCTCGTGGCACAGCACTTCGGCCTCGAGCTTGGCCCGGCCGTACGCCTCGAGCGGGTGGCAGGGCGTCTCCTCGGTGACCGGGTTGGTGTCGGGAATGCCGAACACCGCCCTCGACGACGTGTGGACCACCTTGCCGACGCCGGCGTCGCGCGCCGCGACGAGCAGGTTCGCCGTGCCCACCACGTTCACCGACCGGAACAGCTCGCGGTCCCGCGCGAGGGGTACCTGCGCCACGTTGTGCAGAACGACATCGACACCCTCACAGGCCGCACGCACGGCGCTCCGATCCCGCACATCGCCCTCGATGTACTCGACCGAGTCCGCGCTCGCCGCGGGTGGGTTGATGTCGAAGATCCGCACCCGATCGCCACGCGCCACGGCGCCGCCGGCGAGGATCTCGCCGAAGTAGCCACTCCCGCCGGTGACGAGGACGGACCGCCCCACTAGATCGGCTCTCCGCGCTCGAGGCACCAACGCACGCTCGCGCGCATGCCGTCGACGAGGCTCGTCTTGGGCTCGTACCCGAGGTCCGCCCGCGCCTTCGAGATGTCGCACGCGATCGTGTCCTTGATCTCGCCCAGGACGTGCAGCGCCTGGACGTACCGGCCGCGACCCTGCAGGAAGCCGTCGAGCGCGGCGGCCAACTCCCCCGCGAACGCGGGCAGGTGCGGTTGGCGCGGTGACACCGACAGCCCTTCGGCTTCGAGCGCGTCGCGCACGCCCTGGATCACCTCGCGCAGCTCGTACGGCTCCGCGTCGGCGACCCAGTACGCCCGCCCGGGAGCCGCGGCGGCGACTTCGGCGCCCAGGAGGCCGTCCACGAGATTCCCCGTGTACGCGAGCGAGCGCCGGTTCGTGCCCCGCCCGGGGATCGGGAACATGCCGCGCCGCACGGTAGAGAAGAACCGGTTCTGGCGCGCGGGCTGGAACGGCCCGTAGAACCACGGGGCGCGGATGATGACCGTTGCCACGTCGCCGCGGTCGTAGCTCTGCTGCACGAGCTGCTCGGCTTCCATCTTCGACTGCCCGTACGCGAGGTACGGGTGGTACGGCGAGTCCTCGGTGAAGCGCTCGGACGGGGTGCGGTTGGCGCCGAACGGCGAGTTCGACGACACATGCACGAAGCGGCTGACACCGGCGCGCCGCGCGCGGTCGAGCACCAGCTGCGTCCCGCCCACGTTCACGTCGAACAGCTCGCGCGTCTTGCCCTCCGGATGGATCACCCCAGCGGCGTGGAAGACGGTCGCCGATCCCACCGTCTCGAACAGCCGGTCGACGACAGCCGGATCCCGCACGTCGCCGGCGACAACCTCGACGCTCGGGCCGACGATCTCGAGCAGCGCCGACTCGTTCTCGCCGTGCACGAGGCAACGGACGCGCTCACGCCCGCCGGCGATCGCCCGGACCAGGTTCTGGCCCAGCCAACCCGCCGCCCCCGTGACCACGGCCACTGCCGGCGCTTCAGGGTCAGGACTCACCGCAACTGCTTAGTCGACATGCACGATGTGTACTTCAAGTAGCACGACAACAGGGCCGGGCCCGATGCTGGTACCAAGACACGAGCATCCTTCCAGGTCCACCCGGACAGCGCGCCTGCGGGGGAGGATGTGACTGGAGCGGCCCAACGATGGCATCGCAGACGATCGAGGCGGGGACGCTGCTCGTCGCGTCGGCATTCCCAGACCCGCCGTTCGAAGTCGTGCAGGACGGCGTCGACACCGGGTTCGACGCCGAGCTCATGCGTGCCGTCTGTGGGCAGCTCAGCCTCCGGTGGCAGCTCATGAAGTACGAGGGCGACGACTTCAACGGGATCTTCGACGGCCTGCGCACGCGCTCCTACGACGCCGTCGCCTCAGGCGCGACGATCACGCCCGAGCGGGAGAAGGTCGCCCTGTTCTCCGTGCCATACCTCGAGTCGGGACAGAGCCTGGTGGTGAACACGACGCTGACGCCGCACATCACCTCCACCGAAGACCTCGCGGATCAGGTGGTCGGCATCCAGGTCGGCAACACGTCGGACGTCGTGGCCCGGGAGCTCAAGGACGACGGCAAGCTCGCGAACATCCGGTACTACCCGTACCACGGGATCATCGACGCGCTCGACGATCTCTCGGCCGGTCGCATCGGCGCGGTCATGAAGCTTCTCCCTGTCGCGACGTCGCTCGTGAAGGACCGGCCCGACCTCGATGTCGTGCAGGAGATCACCACCCACGAGTTCCTCGGGATCGCGTTCGCGCCCGACAACCGCTTGCTGCGCGACGCCGTCAACGAGGCGCTCACCAATCTTCGGGAAGGTGGCGCGCTCGACCGGCTGAAGAGACGTTGGTTCGAGTAGACCCCGGGTCACGCGCCCGCGTGCACTCCCTCCGCGCCGGCAGCGTCGGCCGTGTCCCCGGAGCGTCCTCCGAGCAGCCAGACCACGAACGCTGAGAACGCGGCGGCGTACGCGACGATCAGCAGCAACTGCGGCACGATGGACGTCCACTTCGGGTCGAGCCAGTAGAAGACCGGGCCGTTCTCCCCCACCGACCACCGCCGGAGCGCCTGGTAGAACGCGAGCACCTGCGCCACGACGAGCATGCCGCCGACCGCGGGCACGAACCAACCGCGGAGGAGCACACGCCGGCCCGTGTCCGACTGCAGCGCGAACACCGCCAGGAGTGGGACGCCCACCGCGATCGGCAGCGTGTAGCGACCCTGCCAGTAGAGGCCGTACTCGCGGTACTGCCACGCCTCGAGCAGGATCGGCGTCACGACCGTGATCACGATCGTCGCGAGCATCGCAACCACGTAGCGCCTCGTGCCGACGGCCACCGCGAGGAGCACAAGCGCGCCCAGCGCGGCGGTGAGGAGCAAGTAGGCGAGCCCGGGGAGCCCGGTGTCTAGCCAGCCCAGGTTGCCGAGCATCTCGAAGTAGAACAGCCCGGTTCTGCCCACGGTCGCGCGCAGGAGATCCGTGTTGGACAGCGTCGGCTCGAACCCGATCGGGACGCTCAGGTCGAGGCCCTTCGCGAACGCGATCCACGCAAGTTGCGCCGCGATGCACCCGGCCACGATCGCCGCCCACACGCGCGCGGCGGTCGACTTCGACAGGCGCCGCAGCGCGTCCTTGCCGAGGAGCGCGACGAAGATGAGCGCGATGAATACCAGCCAGAACATCGAGATCTGACGGGCCAGCACGAGCGCCGCGGCGGAGACGCCCAGCTGGACGACCAGAGCGCGGTCGGGTTCCCTGCCCTGGCGCAGCTCGGAGACGAGGACGAGCCCGCACGCCCACGTCGCGATGGCGGCGGCGGTCTCGAGCGCGGTCGGGTTCACGGCGGCGCCGAACGACAGCACCATCGGCGTGAGCGCCGCCGCGAGGCCCACGAGCGCCACACGCGGCGCGGTCAACCGTAAGAGCGCGCGCACGGCGATGGCCACGAAGAGCGCGGTGATGAGCACCGTCACGAAGCGCATGACGTAGACCGCGCCGGCGGCCGTCGGCCAGATGCGGGAAATCCCCCCGACGACCGCGTAGTAGGCGGGCGGGTGGTGGCCCGCTTCCGTGATGACCTCCGTCGTCTTCGTCTGCGAACCGGTGAAGGTGTGGCACGAGGCGTCACGGTCCGGCTTGCGCGCGAAGCAGTTCAGGTGGCGCCCGGCGGCGTCGTAGATGGCGGGGAGCTCCACGAACGTGTAGCCCTTGAGGAGCTTGGACCGAGGCGTCTTCCCGACGAGCTCACCGCGTGCGACCGACGCCGCCCGCACGACGTGGGCCGGCTCGTCGGCGTTCGCGAACAGCGGAGCGGCCAGGCCCCACAGACCGGTAACCGCCGCCGCGAGCGCGAAGGTGACGAGGAACTGGGAACGCGAGCTCGACCGGAGGGACGAGATCGTGGTGCCGATTTGCATCGCGGAGGCTCTACCCCCAACGCGCTTCGGGGGCGCGGAACCTACCGCATGTCAATCCTTGTGTCCCTGCGCCGAGCGAGAGGAAGCACATGGAGCTGCACCAGCTGCTTGCGCGGATGCCGTTCTCCGAGGCGTTGGGCATCGTCCTGACGAGAGCCGAACCCGACGGGGTGGAAGCCACGCTGGCGTGGTCGGCCGAACGCTGCACGTCCGGCGGCGCGATGCACGGGGGCGCCATCATGGCCCTGGCCGACAGCGTGGGCGGGATCTGCGCGTTCCTGAACCTTCCCGAAGGCGCGGGGACGTCGACGATCGAATCGAACACGAACTTCATGCGCGGCGTGCGCGAGGGCGAGCTCAAGGCGCGAGCGGAGCCGATCCACGTCGGCGGCCGCACGATCGTCGTCCAGACGCGGATGCACGACGACCGCGGGACGCTGGTCGCCCTGACGACGCAGACCCAAGCCGTGCTCATGTGATCTGGGGACGCCGCGTCAGGCGTCTCCGAGGCGGCGGCTGAGGTCGACCTCGCGCATGGTGGTCAACGCGAAGACGGCGAGCTCGTCGTCTTGGACGAACCGCGTGCTGACGAAGTGCGTGCGCCCGCGCTGCTTCTCGCGCTGGCTCTCGATGACGAAGCGGGGTCCGGTGACCGGCTCGAAGAAGTCGACGCGCATGTTGGTCGTCGCGAGCCACCGCGGCTGCCGCGGCGCGGACCGATCCTCCCCGGCTCGGACGGTGAAGAGCGCGACCAGGTCGACGTACGTGGGGGTGAACCCGCCGAACAGTTGCCCCCGCGGGTTCTTCACGTGGTCGGGAAGCGCGGCCTCGATGCGGAGGTAGCCGGGCGCCTCGTCGAGCAGGTCCCATGCCCACGCCTCGAGGAAGTCGCCGGCCGGATGACCACGGCCCACGAGCCGCCCGGGCGGCGGCGGGGCCCACGGGCGCGTCACCGACTCGTTGGCGGGCTCCTCGGTGTCGGCCATCGGGTCTCCTTGGTCGCCGTCTCTTGCCCCCGTCGGCGCGGCGACACGCTACCGGCGCGTCGATGTGGCAGTGCCGTTCGTTCGCGGTGCGACCGAACTGCGAGACTCGGGGCGTGCCCTTCTCCCCCCGCGTTCTGCCATCCCGCACGGTTGACTCGATCGCCGACTACGAGGCGGCCGGCGGCGGGCAAGGGATCGAAGCGGCAGTGCGGCTCGGTCCCTCCGGCGTGACCGACGAGCTGACGGCATCCGGGCTCCGCGGGCGGGGCGGCGCCGGCTTCCCGACCGGGCGGAAGTGGGCGACGGTCGCGGCCAGCGAGTCCCAGGTCGAGCTGACGACCGTGGTGGTCAACGCGGCCGAGGGCGAACCGGGATCGTTCAAAGACCGCGCGATCGTGCGCGCCGACCCGTACCGCGTGCTGGAGGGCGCGCTCATCGCCGCCTTCACGGTGGACGCCGACGAAGTGATCGTCGCGGTGAAGGAGACGTTCTCGCACGAGATTGCACGTCTCCGGCGTGCCGTCGAGGAGATCCACGGCGCACACTGGGCGACCGACATCGGGCTCAGCGTGTTCGCAGGACCGCCGGAATATCTCTACGGCGAGGAAACCGCACTGCTGGAGGCAATCGACGGGCGAGGGCCGTTCCCGCGCGTCGCGCCGCCGTACCGACACGGGGCCGAGGAGCTCGGGGCCGACCCCGCGCCGTCCGCGGCGCGGGTCGAGATGGCGTCGCCAGCGTCCGACACCGATGCACCGCCGACGCTCGTCAACAACGCCGAGACCATGGCGAACGTGCCGGGGATCCTCGCTCAGGGCGCGGAGTGGTTCCGTTCGGTCGGCACCGAGGAGTCGCCGGGGACGATCGTCTGCACGATCACGGGCCGGACGCAGCGGCACGGGGTCGCCGAGGTGCCGATGGGCACGCCGTTGCGCGACGTCATCGAGACCATCGGCGGCGGACCGGAGCCGGGGCGGCAACTCGTCGCGGCGCTGTCTGGAGTCTCGAACCCGCTCCTGCCCGCGTCCCGGTTCGATGCGCCCGTGAGCCACGAGGGCATGCGCGCCGTCGGCGCCGGCCTGGGCACGGGCGGCTTCATCCTCTTCGACGACACCACCGACTTCGCGGCGGTCGCGGCCGGGGTGTCGAGATTCCTGGCCGTGGAGTCGTGCGGGCAGTGCGTTCCGTGCAAGCAGGACGGTCTGGAGCTCGCGGGGCTGCTCGAGCAGACGTGCGGCGACAAGGCCAACGAGCTCGATCTCGTCGAGGTCGACAAGCGGGTCGGCACCGTGGCCGACAGCGCACGCTGCAACCTCGCGCTGCAGCACCAGCTCGTGCTGCAGAGCATTCAGACGCTCCAACCCGACGCGATGCACGCCCACGTGCGCGGTGACGCCCGGCCGGTACAGCCCGAGCTGATCGCGGCGATCGTCGACATCGAGGACGGTCACGCCCTGCTCGACGAGCGCCAGCGCGAGAAGCAGCCCGACTGGACCTTCGACGCCGTCGACTCGGGGAAGTGGCCGGCGACGCGTTTCAACCGCCGGTCGACGGACGCGTTGAGCTGAGTTGAGCTGATCGGAGCGTCGACGGCGGTCAGTCCTGGAGCACGAGGCGGGGGGCGTGTCGATCGCGTTCGTGCTCGAGAAGGGCGCGCTTGCGGTGGAGCCCACCTCCGTAGCCGGTAAGGCTGCCGTCGCCTCCGATGACGCGATGGCACGGCACGATGATCGCGACGGGGTTCCGCCCGTTCGCGAGACCCACGGCTCGGGCGGATCCGGCGTGGCCGATGCGCTGCGCGAGCTCGCCGTACGCACGCGTCTCGCCATACGGGATCTCGAGGAGCGCGTCCCAAACCTGGCGCTGGAAGGGCGAGCCGTCGAGACGGAGCGTCACCTGGAATTCGGTGAGCTCCCCCGCGAAGTAGGCCGCGAGCTGGTCGACGACGTCGGGATAGATCCCCGGGTCCGCTGTCCACGACTCGCGGTCGGGCGGTGGGTACGCCTGGTCGTGCATCCGAAGGTGGGTCAGCGCGTCCCCATCGCCGGCGAGCGTGAGCGGGCCGAGGGGGCTGTGGATCGTGCGGCAACGGGTCATGCG
>JBKOZX010000348.1:0-1862 GCA_046726115.1 Actinomycetota bacterium
AGGCGGAGCGGGTGCGCAGCGAGCGCTGGGGCCCGCGCACGCTCGACGTCGACATCCTGCTCGTCGGGGACGACGAGGTCGACGAGCCCGACCTGGTCGTGCCCCACCCCCGCATGTACGAGAGGGCGTTCGTCATGGCGCCCCTGGCCGAGCTCGACCCCATGCTCGCCCCGTGGGTGCCTGGGGAGGCGGGCGTCCGCCGCAGCGCTGTACAGTTGGCTCCGCCACAGACCCAGTAGTCCGGTACCCGGCGACGGGACCGGAACGAAAGGCTGACGTTGGACGCAACGAGTCCACCCCGAGCCTTCGCGCTCGTGGGACCCGGCCGAGCCGGCACTTCCGTCGCGCTCGCGCTGGTCGCACGGGGCTGGCGGCCGGTCGCGGTCGCAGGCCGGACCGTGGACGCTGCTTCCACCCGTGACGTCGCGGCGCGGCTGGGCGCGCCTGCGATCAACGTTGCCGACTCCGGTCGCGACGCGGACGTCGTGATCGTCGCGACGCCCGATGCCGCCATCGGTGAGACCGCGACAACCCTCGCGCCGTCGCTGCGCCGCGGAGCGATGGTCGTGCACCTGTCCGGCGCGTCGACGCTGCACGAGATCGACGGCGTCCTGCTCGCCCGGCTCGACGTCGAGGTCGGCTCGCTGCACCCACTCCAGTCGCTCCCGTCGCCCGACGTCGGTTCCCGTCGCCTCGCGGGCTCGTGGTGCGCGATCGACGGCTCGCCGGGCGTCGAACGACTCGCCGTGTCGCTCGGCATGCGACCGTTCCGCGTCGACCCTGCGGATCGCGTGCGGTACCACGCGGCCGCCTGCGTCGCTTCGAACCACCTCGTAGCGCTGCTCGGTCAGGTCGAGCGGCTCGCCGCGACGACTGGGGTCCCGTTCGATGCGTTCCTGCCGCTGGTCCGCGCCACGGTGGAGAATGTCGCCGACCTCGGTCCCGCCGACGCGTTGACGGGGCCAGTGGCGCGCGGGGATCAGGACACGATCGCCCGTCACCTCGATGCGCTGCCCGCCGAGGAGCGCGGCGCGTACCGCGCGCTGGTGCGCGAGGCGCGCCGGCTCACCGACGTTGACGCGGCGCAGACGGGGTACGAGGAGCTACTCGCATGATCGTCGTCGAGCGCATCGCCGAGGTGCGCCGCCGGTGCGAGGACGCTCGCCGGGCGGGCCAGACCGTGGGGCTCGTGCCGACGATGGGCTACTTCCACGAGGGTCATCGCTCGCTGATGCGAGCGGCGCGGGCGAACCGCGACCTCGTCGTCACGACGATCTTCGTGAACCCTCTCCAGTTCGGGCCGGGCGAGGACCTGGACGGCTATCCGCGCGATCTCGCCGCCGATACCGCCGCCGCCGAGGCGGAAGGCGTCGACGTGCTGTTCGTCCCGAGCGTGTCCGAGATGTACCCGGAGCCGACGGTCACCACCGTCCACGTATCCGGGCTCACCGAAGGTCTGTGCGGGGCGGCCCGCCCGACCCACTTCGACGGCGTGACCACCGTCGTCGCCAAGCTGTTCTCGATCGTGGGGCCGTGCACCGCGTACTTCGGACGCAAGGACTTCCAGCAGCTCGTCGTCGTGCGCCGCATGGCCGCCGACCTCGACTTGCCGGTCGAGGTTGTCGGTTGCCCGCTGGTACGGGAGCCCGACGGTGTCGCGATGTCGAGCCGGAACGCGTACCTGTCCGCCGAGGATCGTGAGCGCGCGACCGGGATCTTCTCCGCGCTCCGGGCCGCGGCCGCCGCGGTCGAGCAGGGCGAACGCGATCCGAGTCGGGTGCGGGCCCAGGTCGAGGCCGAGAGCGCGCGCCATGGCTTTGAGCTCGAGTACGTCGAAGTGCGGGCGGCAGACGACCTGGCGC
>JBKOZX010000349.1:0-2077 GCA_046726115.1 Actinomycetota bacterium
CTTCGGGCACGAGCGACGACGCCCACACCACGACGTCGGCGGCGGCGAGACGGTCGCGGCCGCGCAGCGTGATGAGGTCGGCGGCTCCCGGGCCGGCGCCGACGAACGAGATCACGACCGGCCCGCGGGGGGGACGAGCACCGTGGCCAGGTAGCTGGCGGGCGCGTCCGCGAGCTCGTCGAGCGGGCCGGCGCGCTCGCCGGGCAGCCCGAGCAGCTCGCCGGCCACGGCACGGTCGAGCCGGCCCGCATCTGCGAGGCGCTTGGCGATGGCTGGGAGGTGCCGCCCGCCTTTGTACACGGCGACGGCGCGGAACCGGTCGGTGAGCGCGGCGTCGAGCGCGTCGGGACCGTCGAGCGCGGTGATCAGGGAGAGCGTCTCGGTGCCTTCGAGCACGACGAACCCGGCGTGGGACGCGAGCGCCTGGAACGCCATGATCCCGGCGACGGTCTCGATCGGTATTGCCGGGCACAGCGCGCGCACCTCGCGCGCCAGCGACGAGAACGTGCTGTAGATGTTGGGATCACCGAGCGTCGCGAACGCGACGCGCGCGCCGGCGTCGAGCGCGCCGGCGATCTGCCGGGCGGCGGCGGCGTACACGCCCGCGTCGCCGTCGCGGCGCATCTCGATGACCAGCCGCTCGACCTGCACCTCGGGCGCCGCCTCGCGCACGATCGACTCGGCGCGTCCCACAACGTCGAGCGCCAGCGACGGCGCGAACACGCGGTCGGCTTCGCGCAGCGCGCGCAGCGCCTCGAGCGTGACGTGCTCGGGATCGCCGGGGCCGACTCCCACCCCGACCAACGCCGGTGCCATCCCATCTCCGTGGGACGCTTCTCCCGCCGCCGCAGCCGGTCTCCTGGCTCCCGGATCGTCGCTCGCCCTCGCCTTCCCGGACTCTCCGGTGGCGCTTCGAGGGTTCGCTCCCCGGTCACAGTGGCGGGACCGCGCCGGACTCGCACCGGCTTCCCGTACACCGCGGCGCGCGGAGCATACCCGCCGGGTGTCGCCCCGGCGAGGGTCAGCTCGCGGCCGCGGCGGCGGTGGCGACGAACCGCTCGGCGAGGTGCGGGTCGGCCGCGAGGTGCAGGTGCAGGTAGCTGGCGAGCAGGCGCGGCGACGCGAACCCGGCGCGCGTCTCGCCGTTGCGACCGGACATCGTCAGCGCGTCGCCCGCGGGCTCGAGGCTCGAGTAATGAAACTCGTGGCCGCGCAGCTCGGTGCCCGCGGGCGCCAGTGGGGTATCGACACTCGAGCGCGCGTGTCGGTAGCCGAGCGTGAGGTCGTCGCTCATGCTTCCCTCAGCGTCGAGCGCGCCGCACAAGGCGTGCCCGTCGAGCGAGCGACTGAGCCAGAGCAAGCCGCCACACTCGGCCCAGGTCACGAGGCCGTTCGCGATCCGTTCGGGCACGTCGGCGAGCAAGGCGCCGTTCGCCGCCAGCTCTTCGACGAACACCTCGGGGAAGCCGCCGCCGGCGTACAGCGCGTCGATGTCTCCCGGCAGCACGGGGTCCTCGCGAGGGTCGAACGGCACGAGCTCGGCGCCGGCCTGTTCGAGCAACTCGAGGTTGTCGGGGTACGTGAAGCTGAAGGCGGGCCCGGCCGCGACGCCCACGCGGGCGTGCGCCGTCGGCCGGGCGGTGGGGGCGCCCGGAGCCCAGCGTTTGGGTGCGGACCGTGCGAGCTCCGAGATCGCGTCGAGATCGCACGACGCATCGACGGCGTCGGCAAGCCGTGCGAGCGAGGCCTTTACCGCTTCGCGCTGCTCGACGACGGGGACGAGACCGAGATGCCGGTCGCGCCACGCGAGCTCGTCGGCGCGCGCGAGCACGCCGAGCACGGGGATGCCGATTGGCGCCAGCGCTTCGCGCAGCATCGCCTCGTGCGCCGCGCTGCCGACGCGGTTGAGCACCACCCCGGCGATGCGGACTGCGGGGTCGAACGTCGAGTATCCGTGCACGAGCGCCGCGACCGAGCCGCTCATCGCCGACGCGTCGACCACCAGCACGACGGGTGCCTCGAGCAGGCCGGCGACATGCGCCGTACTCGCGGGGTTGCCGGGCTCGGCGGCGCCGTC
>JBKOZX010000350.1:0-6846 GCA_046726115.1 Actinomycetota bacterium
CTTCTATCTGGGTCAGGAAGCGACGCGCATCCGTCGGCGCGGCGTCCCCGTCCTCGTCTTTCAGCCCACCGGCGACGACCTCAAGCTGATGGGCATGAACGCCATGGACCCGGCCCGCCGGTCGCCGGTGACGAGGCAGGCACGAACCTCGGCATGCAAGAAGCTCGAACGCGACGACGTCCAGTCCGTTCTCGGCAGCCTGAAGGCCGGTATACGGACGTAAGGCTGCCGAGAAGCCTCAGCTGGCGGTCTGCTCCAGCTGCATGCGCTCGTACTCGGCGCCGGTGTCCTCCCAGTCCTCGTACTCGAGGACGCCGAGCTCGCCGAACTTCTGGCGAAGCCAGCCGTCCCCGGCGTCGAGGAGCCCGAGCTTCTTGAGGTTGGGGACGATCTTGGAGAACAGCATCTTGCGGAACTCGCGCTGCATCGGCGCGTCGAGCATCACGCGCGTGCACTCCTGCACGGGCAGGCCCGCCCACTCCCAGACCTCCTGACCGAGGAAGCGGTCGCGCATCTTGACCGCGGCCTCGTAGCAGAACTCCTGGCGCTCGCGGATGCCGGCGGCGTCGAGATCCTTGTACGCCTCCTTGAGCGACATCACGCCGAACGCGACGTGCCTCGCCTCGTCGGCCATGACGTACCGCGTGATCTGCTTGAGCAGCGGGTCCGGCGACGTCTGGTACTGGAAGCCGAACGCAGCCAGGGCGAGGCCCTCGATCATGATCTGCATGCCGAGGTAGGTCATGTCCCAGCGCGAGTCGGACACGACGTCGTCGAGCAGCGACCGCAGATGCACGTTGATCGGGAACTCGTGCGCCAATTTCTCGCTGAGGTATTTGGAGTAGACCTCGACGTGGCGCGCCTCGTCCATCACCTGGGTGGCCGCGTAGTACTTGGCGTCGATCCACGGAACCTGTTCGACGATCTTGGCCGTGCAGATGAGCGCGCCCTGCTCGCCGTGCATGAACTGCGACAGGACCCACGCCTGCTGGGCGGCGCCGAGGTCGAACCACTCGTCCTCGGACAACTTCTCGAACGGCGTGCCCGCCCGCTCGAGCGCCATCGTCGTGTTCAGGGGGTTGTTCGGATCGCGCGCGATCTTCCACGGGTCGACGTCGATGTCCCAGTCGATGTCGGTCGCGACGTTCCACATGGACGTCTTGGCCTTCTCGTAGAGCTTGCTCAGCGCCTCGCGGCTGCGCTCGTAGTCCCACGTGAACAGCGCGTCGCCTGCAGAGCGCACGGCGTGGATGGCCTCGCGCTTCTCCTCGTCGGACACGGTCTCGGACAACTCCTCGACCGTGCCGGACCGGATCTCCTGCTCCTCGACCGCCATGTGGCGCTCCTTCTTTCTTCGACTTCGTCGTCGGCTTCCTTCGACTTCGTCGTCAGCTCAACCCTCGTTCGCTGCGGTGCCCTCCGCGGATGCTCCAGCTTCGCCGGTTCGGTCCTCGCCCGCCAGCTTCAGCAATTCGGACATTCCGTCCTCGACACCGCGGCACAGCACACCGATGTCAGGCGCGCTGTCGTAGTCGCCCGTGACGCCGAAATTGAGCATCCCGTTGTAGGAGAAGATCGCGACGCCGATGCGCAAGTGCCCCGCGATCGGGACGAACGGGAACGCTTCGAGCATCTGGCGGCCGCACGCGTAGAGCGGGAACTGGGGTCCGGGGACGCTCGTCGGCACGGTGTACACGTTGCGCTGCGGAATGCGGAACGCCACTCGCGTGCCCACGGCGAGAAGCAGCGCCGGCGCGAAGCCCGACAGTGACGTCAGCACCTCACCCGCAACCGCCTGCTTCGACTCCTTGAGCCCGCTCATCTGCGACCGGATGGCAGCGAGACGCTCGGCGGGGTCGACGATCCCTACCGGGAGCTCGGCGAACATCGCCGAGACACGGTTGTTGTAGGTCCCGCGCTCGCCGGGCATCCGCACCGAGACCGGCACGAGCGTGCGCACGCCGCGGCCTTCGGGTTCCTCGTCACGCGAAACGATGAGATCGCGGAACCCGCGCGTGAGCACGGTGAGCACGACGTCGTTCACGGTGCCGCCGAGCGCGGTTCGCACACGTTTCACGTCGGCGAGGTTGGTGCGGGCCCAGTCCCACCGTCGGTGCGGCCCGATCGGGCCGTTGAGCGACGACTCCACGGTCGGTCGGACGAGGCCCGCGAGCGACGCGACGCCCCGCGCCGCGTCGGCGAACAGCTCCGCGAGCTGACGCCATCCGCGCGCCGCGGAACGCATCGCACGGAACTGCTCGTACGGGCTTGCGATCAGATCGCCCACGGCCTCGCTGACGAGACGCACGTCGGACGGCTCGGCCTCGGGCCGCCAGGTATCCGGGCGCGGCCGCGCCGGCTCCCGCTCCGGATCGAGCATCACCGCCAGCAGGTCGGACCCGGACACGCCATCCACCATGCAGTGGTGGACCTTGGAGATGAGTGCCCAGTGCCCGTCTTGCAGGCCCTCGACCATCCACATCTCCCACAGCGGCTTCGTGCGGTCGAGCTGCTGGGCCATGAGCCGGCCGACGAGATTGCGCAGCTCGCGATCGCCACCCGGCGGGGGCAGCGCGGTGTGGCGGAGGTGGTAGCCGAGGTTGAAGTGCGAGTCGTCGACCCACACCGGTCGCCCGAGGTCGAGCGGGACGAACCGCACTCTCTGGCGGTAACGCGGCACGAGCGGGAGCTTCCCGGCGACGAGCTCGGCGAAGTCGCCGTACGCGGGAGCCGGCCCCTCGAAGATCCCGACCGAGCCGATGTGCATGTGGTTGACATCGTTCTCGATGTGGAGGAACGAGGCGTCGAGCGGGCTCATGCGATCCATCGCGAACCTCCCGTCGGACTCGAAGCGGAGGGTACCGCGTCACGGTCAGCGACCCGTCGGCCGCCGCCCAGAGAACTAGTACGCGAGGAGAGCTTGGAGGTCGCGGGCGATGTCGTCGACCTGTGGGAGGACCGCCTGCTCGAGGGTCGGCTCGTACGCGACGGGCGTGTCGAGCGCAGCCAGGCGCCAGACAGGGGCGTCGAGATCTTCGAAGCACTCGTCGGCGATCCACGCCGCGACCTCGGCGCCGAACCCGCAGCGCAGGGTGTCTTCATAGAGAACGAGGACGCGACCGGTCTTGGCCACGGACTCGGCGACGATGTCCTGGTCCCACGGCACGAGTGTCCGCAGGTCGACGATCTCGACCGCTCTGCCTTCGGGATCGATCTCCCGGGCGGCGAGCTCGGCGCGGTGGACGGTCGCTCCGTACGTCACGACCGTCACGCGTTCGCCGCGCGTGACGTACGCACCCTTCCCGAACGGCAACAGCCAGTCGGGAGGCGGCAGCGGATCGCGGTTGTAGCCCTGCCGGTACAGGTGCTTGTGCTCGAGGAACAGCACCGGGTCCTCGTAGCGGAACGCGGTGCGGAGCAGCCCGGCGGCATCGCGGGCGCGCGACGGGAACGCGACGAGCAGCCCCGGCACATGGGCGAAGATCGACTCGCCGCACTGCGAGTGCCAGATCGACCCGCCGGTCAGATACCCGCCGATCGGGACACGCAGGACCATCGGGCAGCTGAACGCGCCGTGCGACCGCCAGCGCAGCGTCGCCGCCTCGGACTTGATCTGCTGCATGGCGGGCCAGATGTAGTCGAAGAACTGCACCTCGGGACTGGGCCGCAGCCCCCGCGTGCCCTGACCGATCGCGCGGCCGACGATGTTGGCTTCGGCGAGCGGGGTGTTGTAGCAGCGCGCGATCCCGAACTCCGTCTGGAGACCGAACGTGACGCCGAACACGCCACCCTTGCCCGGCACCTTCCCCAGGACGCGCGGGTCGGCGTCGGCGACGTCCTCGCCGAACACACGGATGCGCTCGTCGCGGGCCATCTCCTCGTGCAGCGTGAGACGGATCGCCTCGCCGAACGCCACCGGCTCGCGCGCGGCCGCGTCACTCGCACCGGGCGGGTCGGGTGGCGCCTCCATCACCGGAGAGGACCCGATGAGGTGGTGGGAGATGCTCTTCGGATCGGGACGGGCCGCGGCCAGTGCCTCCTTGGCGGCGTCGGCCACGAGCTCGTTCGCTTCGGCGCGGATCTCCTGCGCGCGGTCCGCTGTCAGCACGCCGAACCGGAGGAGCTCGCGCTCGAGGAGCGGGATCGGGTCGTGCTCGGCTTCGTCCTCGAGCTCCTCGGCCGGCCGGTACTTCTTCTGGTCGTCGGAGAGCGAATGGGAGTACGGGCGCGTCACGGTGGCGTGAATCAGCCCGGGTCCTTGCCCGGCTCGAACCCGCTGGACGGCGTCGGCGCCGAGCCTTCGCACCTCGAAGTAGTCGCGGCCGTCGATCTGCGTCACGTGCAGGCCGCGCATGCCCATCACCATCTCCGACACCGGCGCCGGCGCCTGATCGCTCGCCCGCACCGAGATCGCGTACCCGTTGTCGGCGACCACATAGAGGACGGGCAAGCCGAGCCGGCACGCGGTGTTCAGACTCTCCCAGAACTCGCCCTCCGAGCACGCGCCCTCGCCGAGCGACACGTAGGTGACCTCGTCGCCGTAGGCGGTGCAACCGGGAAGGTCGCGCCCGACGATGTACCGGCCGGCCTCGGCACACCCGACGGCGGGGAGGCACTGGCTGCCCGTCGGGCTCGACTGGCTCACGATGTGGCGCGCCGCGTCGCCCCAGTGGCACGGCATCTGGCGACCGCCCGACGATGGATCGTCGGCGCTGCCGACCGCCTGCAGGAGGATCTCCAGCGGCGTGACACCGAGAGCGAGGACGAGGGCGCGGTCCCGGTAGTACGGGAAGAACCAGTCGTACCCGGGGCGCAGCGACCGGGCGAGGCCGAGCAGCAGGGCCTCGTGGCCGGCCCCCGAGATCTGGAAGAACACCTGGCTCTGCTGGCGGAGCGCGATCTCACGGTCGTCGATCGCGCGCGAGATGCAGGCGAGGCGGTAGTCGGCGAGCGCTTCGTCGAACGACACGTCCCCCACCCTTCCATTTCCGTGATGGGAGGGATGGTGCGCGAGCCGATCGAGCAGCTTCACGATGTTCTCCTGGTCGCCGTCGCAAGCTCCGGCTCCTGCGGTGACGGTCGGCAAAGCCGCCGTCCCCGCGTCCGGAGGATACGACCGGGAGAACCGCTCCGGGTGGAACCCGCATGACTACCGTGTGAACCGTGGCCACCGTCCATCCGGCTCGCCTCCGTCGACCGCGCCAAACGTGGCCGGGGTTCCGGTCACCGGTGGTGCGGCGATTGATCACCGAGCACCAGCTCGAGCCGGTCACGATCACCGGGACAGGAACAGCAGGACGCGTCACCCGAGAGGACCTCGTCTCGGTCCTGGAGGAGTCGTCACCCCTCGAGCCGCCTCAGAAGGATCGCGTCGCCCTCAATCGCATACAGCTGCAAACCGGTGCGAACCTGCTTCGCTCCCTGCAGGTCGCGCCCCACGCGTTCATCGCGATGGAGGTGGACTTCGAGCGGGTGGACCGCGTGCGCCGCGCCAACAGGCTCTCGTTCCTTCCCTTCGTTGCCCGTGCCGTCGCCGACGCCATCGCGGAGTTCCCGCACGTGAACGCGTCAGTCGGCGACGGTGAGCTGATCGTGCACCGCGATGTGCACCTCGGGATCGCGGTCGACCTCGATCACCAGGGCCTGATCGTGCCGGTGGTCAGGGACGCGCACACGAAGCGCCTCACCGCGTTCGGTGAGGAGATCGCCGATCTCGCATCCCGTGCCCGAGCGAAGCGGCTGTCGCCGGACGAGGTCGCCGGGGGCACGTTCACGATCACGAACCCCGGCCCGTCCGGCACCGCGATCTCGGCACCGATCATCAACCAGCCGCAGGTGGCGATCCTGTCCACCGACGGTGTCAACCGCCGGCCCGTGGTCGTCGACCTCGACGACGGCACCGAGGCGATCGCCGTTCACGCCGTCGGGATGCTCGGTCTCAGCTTCGACCATCGCGCCTTCGACGGCGCCTACGCGTCGGCGTTCCTCGCGCGCGTGCGCGAGATCCTCGAGACACGGCCGTGGGACGTCGAGATCTGACCGACGCAGTCGGAAAAGCTGCTGCTACGCGACCCAGCCGGAGTCGGAGAGCTTGCGGTCGATGGCGTAGGCGGCACTGATCAACCCGAGGTGCGTAAATGCCTGCGGGAAGTTTCCCAGCTGCTCGCCGTGGGGGCCGAGCTCCTCGGCGAAGAGGCCGAGATGGTTGGAGTACCCGAGCATCTTCTCGTACACGAGCCGTGCCTTTTGCACGTCACCCGAGCGCGCCAGCACCTCGGCATACCAGAACGAGCACATGTTGAACGTGCCCTCTTCGCCCATGAGACCGTCCGAAGCGGAGTCGCCGACGCGGTAGCGGAACACGAGCGAGTCGTCGACCAAGTCCTCTTCGATCGCGCGCAGCGTCGAGAGCCATCGCGGGTCGGTCGGGCTGATGAACTTGATCAGCGGCATCAGCAGCGTCGCCGCGTCGAGGGTGTGCGTGCCCTTGTGCTGCACGAACGCCTTGCGTTCCGGATCCCAGAAGTTCCGGTAGATGTCGTCGTAGATGGCGTCGCGGGTCCCGCGCCACCGTTCGAACGGGTACGGGAACGAGCGCCGGTCGGCGAGTCGGATGCCACGGTCGACGGCCACCCAGCACAAGAGCCGCGAGTACAGGAACTCCTGGCGTCCGCCGCGCACCTCCCACACGCCTTCGTCGGGAAGCTGCCACTGCTGGGTCACCCAGTCCACGAGCCGGACGAGATTGCTCCACATGTCGTAAGAGATCGGCTCGCCGTACTTGTTTTAGAGGTAGACCGAGGCCATCAGCTCGCCGTAGATGTCGAGCTGGAGCTGGTCGTAGGC
>JBKOZX010000351.1:0-1512 GCA_046726115.1 Actinomycetota bacterium
ACACAGCGGCCGCAATGGGGGCTTGCTGAGCGTCACGGTTGTCGAGTCGCAGGAGGAGCGCATGGCACGAGCTCGCCGACGTTTCGGTTCGCTCCGCCAGCTGCCGAGCGGACGGTGGCAGGTTCGCTATCGCGACCGCGCCAGTCGCTTCCAAACCGCGCCGGGGACGTTCGCGCGCAAGAGTGACGCCGCCCGGCACCTGGCGCTCGTCGAGGCCGACCTCGAGCGCGGCGAGTGGACGAACCCGCGGCTCGGTCGGTCGACGTTCGCCGAGTGGGCCGACGATTGGCTCGCCACAACGGTGCACCTGCGGGCCCGTACTCGTGCCGGCTACGTCGCCGCGCTTCGCACGCATGTGCTCCCGGCGTTCGGCGAGCTGCCGATAGCCCGAATCGAACAGGTCGACGTCCGCCGCCTCATCGCTGACCTGATCGCCGGCGGCGCGGCACCAGGCACTGTGCGCGGCGCCCGCAAGGTGGCGCGCCTGGTGTTCGCGTCTGCGGTCGGATCGGGAGCGATCAAGGTCAATCCGTGCGATGGCGTGCGTGTCCCACGGTCCGACCGCCACGAGATGATGTTCTTGAGCACGTCGCAGATCGAGGCCCTGGCGGCGGCCATCAGCCCGCCATACGGCGTCCTCATCCGGCTTGCGGCCTACACCGGACTTCGGGCCGGCGAGATCGGCGCTCTTCGTGTCGGCCGCTTGGACCTGCTGCGACGTCGCATCGAGGTCGTCGAATCTCTGGCCGAGGAGCCTTGGGTCGGGCTGGTGTTCGGACCGCCGAAGACCTATGAGCGTCGCGCGGTGGCCCTCCCGCCGTCCTTGTGCGAGGAGCTCGCCGCGTATCTCGCAGACCGCTCACGCGAGGCCGACGCCCTCGTGTTCGGTGCGCCCGAGGGTGGCCCGCTCCGGCACCGGAACTTCTACCGCCGCCAGTTCCGTCCCGCGGTCGCCGCTGCCGGCTTGCCCGAGCGAACTCGCTTCCACGACCTGCGCCACACCTGCGCCGCGCTGCTCATCGCCCAGGGCGCGCATCCGCTGGCGGTCATGCAGCGCCTTGGGCACTCGTCGATCACCGTCACGATGAACACCTACGGGCACCTGTTCCCCGAGCTCGACGAAGCCCTCACCGAAGGCCTCGACGCCGCCTACCGCGCCGCGCGCGACGCGAACCGCGAATCCGTAGTGGCACGACAGTGGCACGGCGCCCCCCAAGAGGGAGGCGCCGTGGTCGAAATCAAGGCCAAAAATACGGTCTGACCTGCGGTTTCCTTGGTGGCCGGGGACGGCGTCGATCCGTCGACCCCACGCTTTTCAGGCGTGTGCTCTGCCGACTGAGCTACCCGGCCGGGAGCGGGCCGCCCAGGCGACCCGCCGGCGGTCCTGACGGGATTTGAACCCGCGAGCTCCGCCTTGACAGGGCGGCGTGCTAACCAGACTGCACCACAGGACCATGATTCCGACGCTCGACGTTCGCGCCGCCGGCGCCTGTGCCCCCAGGGGAATTCGAA
>JBKOZX010000352.1:0-2051 GCA_046726115.1 Actinomycetota bacterium
GTCGCAAGCTCCGGCTCCTGCCATGACGGTCGGCAAAGCCGCTGTCATCGCGCGCCGAGTGTACGGCCGCTTAGGATGCCGGCCCATGGCGATCTCGTTTCCCGACGGCTTCCTGTGGGGCACGGCCACGGCCGCGCATCAGGTCGAAGGGGGCAACTGGAACAACGACTGGTGGCAGTGGGAACACACGCCGGGCTCCGGGTGCGCGGAGCCGTCGGGCGACGCATGCGACCACTTCTGGCGCTACCCCGACGACATCGGGCTGCTCGCCGATCTCGGCTTCGGTGCCTACCGGTTCTCGGTCGAGTGGTCACGCATCGAACCGGAGGACGGAGAGTTCTCCCGGAACGCGCTCGACCACTACCGGCGCATGATCGACACGTGCCACGCGCACGACATCGTCCCCGTCGTCACGTACCACCACTTCACGACGCCGCGCTGGGCCGCAGCCGACGGCGGCTGGGAGAACCCCACGACAGCTGAGCGCTTCGGCCGGTTCTGCGAGCGCGCCGTCGCCCACTTCGGGGACGTCGTCGGCATCCACTGCACGCTCAACGAGCCGAACGTCGTGGCGCTCATGGGCTACTACCTCGGCGTCTTCCCACCCGGCACGAGAGACCAAGGCGCGATGCGTAAGGCGACCGACAACCTCATCCGCGCCCATCGCCTCGCCTGCGACGCGATCAAGGCCGGCCCGGGCGACGCACCGGCGGGATTGACACTGTCCATGCACGAATTCGTGGCCGAGCCCGGTGGCGAGCAGCAGATGGCGCGTGCCCGCGACCGGATGGAAGACGTCTGGCTCGACGCGTGCCGCGGTGACGACTACGTCGGTGTGCAGACGTATACACGGCTCCGGTTCGGGCCCAACGGGCTCCTCGGGCCGGCCGAGGGCGTGCCCGCGCTCCAGATGGGCTACGAGTACTGGCCCCAGGCGCTCGAGACGACCATCCGGCGGGCAATCGAGGCCGCCGCCACGCCCGTCTACGTGACCGAGAACGGGATCGGCACCGCCGACGACGACCAGCGCGTCCGCTTCGTCACCGACGCGCTGCAGCACGTCGGGCGCTGCCTCGACGACGGGCTCGACGTGCGCGGCTACTTCTACTGGTCGCTGCTCGACAACTTCGAGTGGGCGCTGGGCTACCGCCCGACGTTCGGCATCGTCGCCGTCGACCGCGACACCCAGGCGCGTGCACCGAAGCCGAGCGCCCGCTGGCTGGGCGAGATCGCCCGCGCCAACCGGCTCACCTAACACGCAGCCAACACTCCGCTCATCGGAGCCCCGAGCGCTCGCTGGAGACTCGTGGCGCGCGTCTCGGCAGGAGAGGTGGGACGATGGATGTCATGCAAGACCAGAAGGGCACGATCGTCGTCGTCGACGACGAGCCCAACATCGCCGACCTCGTCGACCTGTACCTCGCACGAGAAGGGTTCCGCGTGCTCAAGACCGGCACGGGTGAGGGCGGGCTCCAGGCGGTCAAGGACCATCGCCCCCGGCTCGTGGTGCTCGACGTCGGTCTTCCCGACGTCGACGGGCTCGAGGTGTGCAAGCGTCTGCGCGCCACATCGCAGATTCCTGTGATCTTCCTCACCGCCCGGGACAGCGAGGTCGACCGCGTCGTCGGCCTCGAGCTCGGCGGCGACGACTACCTCACGAAGCCGTTCTCGCCCGCCGAGCTCGTGGCACGCGTCAAGGCAGTGCTGCGGCGAGTCGACGGCGGCGCCGCCTCCGAGGTCATGCAATCGGGCGGAGCGGCGATCGACGCCGGCCGGCGCGAGGTGAGGGTGAACGGCGAGCCGGTCGAGTTCACTACCAAGGAGTTCGACCTGCTGCGGTACCTCGCCGAGCGTCCCGGGCTCGCGTTGTCGCGCCAGCAGATCCTCGATGGCGTCTGGGGGTACGACTGGTACGGCGACGCGCGCACGGTCGACGTGCACATCGCGCAGGTGCGCAAGAAGCTCGGCGACGCCGTCGAGATCAAGACCGTGCGCGGGGTCGGTTACCGGCTGGAGTCGTGACAACGAGCTCGGGGCAGCCGGCGTTGAAG
>JBKOZX010000353.1:0-6133 GCA_046726115.1 Actinomycetota bacterium
CCGTCGAACTCGAGCCCGGGGAGGGAACGCGGGAGCGATCCCGTCGCGAGGACAAGCCCGGTGCCCACGAGCTCCGAGCCGTCCGACACGCGCACGTGCCGGGCGCCGGCGTCGATGATCGAGCCGGTGCCGGGCACGACGGTCACGCTGCGGTTCTTGAGGAGCCCCTCGAGGCCGCGCGTGAGCCGGTCGACGACCTGCTGCTTGCGGGTCTGGCTGGTACCCAGGTCGAGCGTGGGCTGCTGCCCGGCGTCGACGCCGAACTCCTTGGCGTTCGACACGGTCCGCAGTACCTCGGCCGTCTGGAGGAGCTCCTTCGCCGGGATGCAACCGCGGTGGAGGCATGTGCCCCCGACCCGCTGGTTCTCGATCATCGCGACGCGCAGACCCGCGGACGCACCGTAGAGCGCGGCGGCGTACCCGCCGGGCCCGCCTCCAAGTACGACGACATCGAACTGCTCGGCCAGTGTGGACACCCCCTTCGCTGCGCTCGCGTTCGTCGGTCGAGGATCATTCTTTCAGGGATTGCGCTCTTGATTTCTGCCGTCTCCGCGTTCCCTCACGAACGGGCGAGGAGAATCTGGATCGCGCCGGCAGCGAGGATGGCCAGGCCGGTGATCGCGGCGAGGAGGATGAGGACCCGCGTGCTCATGCTGTTCATAATCGTCGCGCCGCGGGGCCGGTGGCGCCGAACCCGCTCGAACGGAGGTGACGGGATACGCTGTCGCGTCGACTCCGGGACCGCGCCGCCCGCCTGGTCGATCCACGCAGCAGCAGGGACCTGATGGCAGAACGCGCACAACGGTCGCTCGAGGCGGCCCGCAAGGCTGTCCCCGAGGGGACGTTCGCGGTCGGGATCGGCCTCGCCGTCACCGGCATCACGACGTACGCGTTCTTCATCGCCTGCGCCCGCGGCCTCAGCGAGAAGGACTACGCCGCCGTCATCGGCGGGTTGTGGCCGCTCGTGTTCGTCGTGGCGCCGGGATGCTTCCTGCCCCTCGAGCAGGAGGTCGGCCGCGCGCTGGCCCACCGCCGCTCGCAACACCTCGGGGGTGGACCGGTCGTGCGGCGTGCGGCGATCGCGGCGCTGTGGGGCACGGCCGGGCTCCTGGTGCTCACGCTCGTGTTCAGCGGCGTGCTGCGGGAGAACCTGTTCAAGGGCGTCAGCGGCCTCGTCGTGTGCTTCGCGATCGCACTCATCACGTACGCCGCGCAGCACCTGACCCGCGGAACGCTGTCGGGGAACGGGCGCTTCGGCCCCTACGGCGTGATCCTCGGGGCGGAGGGGTGCATCCGGCTCCTCCCCGCGGTGATCCTGTGGGCCGCGGGCGTCACCAACCCGGTTGCGTACGGCCTGTGCCTCGCCATCCCGCCCGTGCTCGCCAGCGCGTTGTCGCTCCGGGGCCAACACGGTCTCGTCGAGCCGGGCCCACAGTCGCCGTGGTCGGAGCTCTCGACGAACCTCGGGTACCTGCTGAGCGGGTCTGTCCTCGCCCAAGGGTTGAGCTACGCGCCGATCCTGATCGCGACCGTCCTCGCCACCAGCGCGCAGCATGCGGAGGTCGCCGCGTTCGTCTCCGGGTTCTTCCTCGCTCGTGTTCCCATCATCCTGTTCCAGGCGGTGCAGGCGGCGTTGCTCCCGAAGCTGGCGCGGCTGGCGGGCGCAGGCGAGCACGAGGACTTCCGCAACGGCCTGCGCAAGCTGGTGCTGATCGTCATCGGCGTCGGCGCGATCGGCGTGGTCGGCGCGCTGGTGCTCGGGGGGTGGGCCGTCCAGGTCTTTTTCGGCAAGTCCATCAGCGGCAGCGAGCTCGCGATGCTCGCGGCAGGGAGCGGCGCTTTCATCCTGGCGCTCACGCTCGCCCAGGCGCTGATCGCGTTGATGGGCCACGCCAAGGCGACGGTGTCGTGGGCGATCGGCATCGTGGTCGGCGCGATCGCGCTGGTCGCGATGTCCGCGGCTGACGTCGAGCTGTTCACCCGGGTGGAGCTCGCCTTCCTCTTCGCCTGCCTCGGGTGCGCGGCGGTGATGGCGGTGCTGCTGGTTCGTCAGATGCGCGCCGGGGTGCCCGCCGAGAGCGTCGAGCGGCTCCTCGAGGGCATCGAGCACGAGCCGCTCGAGATCTGAGTCAATAGTGCCCGCGCCGCTTCGGCTCGCCGTCGACGGCACACCGCTGCTGGGGCAAGCCACCGGTGTCGGCGAGGTGGCCTACGGGCTCCTCGACGAGCTCTCCAACCGGCCCGACATCGACCTCGTCGCGTACGCGCTGACGTTCCGCGGCCGTGAGCATCTCGCCGACCGCATCCCGGCCGGGGTGCGCCCCGCGACCCGCCCGATCCCCGCCCGGCTCGTCCGCGCGCTGTGGCTGCACAGCGACATGCCGCGCGTCGAGCGATGGACGGGACGCGTCGACGTCGTGCACGCCACGTTCATCGGGCCGCCGGCGCGCAGCCCCGTCGTCGTGACGATCCACGACCTGACGTTCGCCCGCTTCCCCGAGCTGTGCACCCCGGACACGCTGCAGTACGGACGCCTCGTTCGACGCGCGCTCGATCGCGGGGCCGTCGTCCACACTACGAGCGAGTTCGTCGCCGGCGAGGTGCGCGAGCACTTCGGCATCGACGACGCGCGGATCGCGCAGATCCCCCTCGGTGTGCGGCCGAGCACAGGTGGCGAGGCGGCGCGCGGACGAGAAGTCGCCGGCGGCGAACGCTACGTGCTCGCGCTCGGAACCGTGGAGCCGCGGAAGAACCTGCCCGTGCTCGTGCGCGCCTTCGACGAGCTCGCTTCGGCCGACCCGCAGGTCCGGCTCGTGATCGCGGGCGCCGACGGCTGGGGAGCCGAGGAATTCAACGCCGCGTGGGCGGCGGCGCGGCACGGCGACCGGGTCGTGCGACTCGGCTACGTGAACGACGAGGAGCGGCGCGACCTGCTCCGCGGCGCCCGCGTGCTCGCGTACCCGTCGATCTACGAGGGCTTCGGGCTCTCGCCCCTCGAGGCCATGTCGGTAGGGACGCCGGTGGTGGCGGCGCGAGCCGGCGCGCTGCCCGAGACGCTCGGGGATGCCGCCGTGTTCGTCGGGCCGAGCGACGTCGACGACCTGGCCGGCGCGCTCGACCGGGTCGTGCACGACGACGACCGACGCGCCGATCTCGTCGTCCGCGGGTGCGCGCAGGCGGAGCAGTACAGCTGGGCCCGCGTCGCCCCCCGTTTCGTGGACCTCTACCGGTCGCTCGCATGAGAGCCGCGGTCACCGGCAGCAGCGGGTTCGTCGGGAGCTACCTCGTCCCCTTTCTGCGCAGCGCCGGCGACGACGTCGTCACCCTCGATCGCTCGGGAACGCCACCCGTCGACGTGACCGACTCCGCGGCCCTGCGCGACGTGCTGCGCTCGGCGCGGCCGGACGCCGTGTACCACCTGGCCGCACTGAGTCACGTCGGGCAGTCGTGGGAGGACCCCGAAACCGTCTTCCGGGTCAACGCCGGCGGCGCGCTGAGCGTGTTGCGGGCGTGCGCCGACATCGGCATAGCGCGTGTGCTCGTCGTGGGAAGCGCCGACGAGTACGGCGCCGTGGGTCCCGCCGACCTCCCGCTGACCGAGGACGCCCCGATCCGGCCGGTCACGCCGTACGGCGCGAGCAAGGCCGCCGCCGACGTGCTCGCGCTGCAGGCGTTCCTCGGGGACGGGCTGCCGACCGTGCGCGTCCGCTCGTTCAACCACACGGGTCCCGGACAGGCCACTGACATGCTCGTCCCCGCCCTCGCGCGCCGGATCGCGGATGCCGAGCGCGCCGGCGGCTCGAACGTCCCGGTCGGCAACATCGACGTCGTCCGCGACATCAGCGACGTGCGCGACGTTGTGCGCGCGTACCGCCTGCTCGTCGAGCACGGCGTGCCGGGCGAGGCGTACAACGTCTGCTCGGGCCACGGCACGAGCGTCCGCGAGATCGGCGACGGTCTACTCGGGTTGAGCGACGCGCCGCTGAACCTCGTCGTTGATCCCGAGCTCGTACGGCCGGTGGACGTACCGATGCTCGTCGGCAGCCCGGACAAGCTCCGCGCCGCGACGGGTTGGAGACCCGAGATCCCGTTCGAGCAGACCCTGCGCGCCGTGTTGGAGGCGGCGCGCGAGTCGTGATGCGTATCTGAGCGACGGGGGGTGTCGTTCAGATACGCATCGTCGTCAGGCGCGACGCGTCGCGCGGCGGCGCGCCGATCGCAGGGCGCCGGTCAGCCGTTCGCGGCGTGCGCGCCAGATCTCGTGGCGGCGGGCACGGCGGACGTCGTCGTCGGTCGGAAGGAGCCGGTACGGGATATCCGTCTCCGCGTGACCTCGTTCGACCAGGAACTCGAGGTACGTGCGCGGGTCGGCACCGACGTCGGGAAAGTGCGACTGGAGGTCGGGCCGTCCGGACCAGAGCTCGTACAGGTAGCGAGACAGGACGGGCGCCTTCGGCGGATGCACCCGCTCGTTGAGCCAGGCGTAGAAGCCGTCCAGATCGGCTTCGGGATCCGGCACCGTGTCACGCTCGTGGCGGGCGAGCAGGCCGCGCATGACGGGGTCGACGGGCGTGCCGTCCGGCAGCCAGAGAGCTTCCGCGACGCGGGCCTCGACACCACGCCGCTGGATCCTCCAGTCCTCTGTGAAAGACCGTCGCCAACCGCTTTGGGTCGCGCCACGGCTACGAGCTTCCTCGACCATGCGCGCCAGCGTGGCGCTCCGCGCCTCCACGGAGAACTCGGTCCGGAGGGCTGCTGCCGCCCGTCCACCGCGCTCCCGCGCCTCGTCCGGGCGCTCGACAACGCGCCGCATGAGCGCGGCGGCGTGATCGAGTCGCGGCTGGGCCCACCGGCTGGAGGGCGGGTACGGATCGTTCCCGGGACCGACCGGAACGAGGTCGTACTCCACGAGGTAGGCGGTGTCGTCGTTCATGAACTCGAGGTTCCCCGAGTAACCCGTCGCGATCACGGGCTTGCCGAGCCCCATCGCCGCGGCCAGGTCGAGCCCGAAGCCCTCGGATCGGTGGAGCGAGACGTACGCGTCGCAGTGGCCCAGAAGCGCGTTGTGAAGGTCCGGCGGCAGGTAGGCGTCGCGCACGATCAGGTCGGGACGACCTTCGGCGCTGCGGCGAACACGCTCGAACTCCTCGACGCGCTGGTCGCCGTTGATCGACTTGAGGACGAGCACGGCGCCGTCGTCCGGCCCGAACGCGCGTCTGTACGCCTCGATCAACCCCACCGGGTTCTTGCGCTCCGCCGTGCTTAGGAAGTCGTAGACGAAGAGGAACACGAACCGGTCGTCGGGCAACCCGAGCACCGCGCGCGCCACGTCGGGCGGCATGGGAGGCACGACGACCGGCGGCGGGTGCTTCCGCACCGGCTTCGGCGCTACGGTCGCGATCGCCTCGAACTCGAAGTCGCTGCCGACCCAGACCTCGTCCACGAAGTCGAACGCAGCCACGGACGACGCCGGGAAGTCCTCGACCTCCCACGCCCACACGCCGATCGTCCGGCGGCCGGCGAAGAACTCCGGGCCCAGCTGCTCGGCGAGCAGCGCGGTGTGGTCGGCGTTGACGCACAGCAGGCTCACGTCGTACGGAGCGTCGCCGGCCCGCTTCGTGTCGAACGGCACGCTCTTCTGGCTCAGCGTTTCCTCGTTCGCCACGACGGCTTTCGGCACCGCGGCGGCGTCGAGCAACGACGCGAACACGCGGCCGACGTGCCCAACCCCGAGCACCGCGGTCACATATCCGACGACGTTGACACCCCGGGGTCTCGGTCCCGCCGGACGAGATCGCCAGCGCCGCTTGATCAGCGCGAGCACCTCGTCCTCGGACGGGAGGACCCACTCGGGTACGTTCACGGCGTCGTCGGCTCGGAAGCTGGCGACAAAGTCCTCCGCGCCCTCCCCCGCGATGGACGGGTAGTGCTCGCGGATCGTGTCGTGCTCCTCGCGGACCCGGGCGAGATAGCGCGGGACGAGTGGGTCGGCCGGGGGTGCAACAGGCTCTCTGATCCACGTCACGAACGGCTCCACACCGTCGGGGGCGAACGGTGTCGGCGGCTCCGGCACACCGCGCTCGACGGTCTCGCACAACGCGTCGACGTACATGCGTCGCATCCGGACATCGAT
>JBKOZX010000354.1:0-4271 GCA_046726115.1 Actinomycetota bacterium
GACATACGACCGGGGCGCAGCCCCACCCACGGGGCGGCGCCCCATCTGCGCAAAAGGACAGCAAGCGAGTAACCACCAGTAACGACGAAGCAAGAACGAGTTGGCATCGATCGCCGCAAACAAGATCCGCATCCGCCTCAAGGCGTACGACCACAACGCCATCGATCGCGCCGCGCGCGAGATCGTCGAGACGGCCCAGCGAACCGGGGCCCGCGTCGCCGGCCCGGTGCCCCTGCCCACGGACAAGAACGTCTACTGCGTGATCCGCTCGCCGTTCAAGGACAAGGACTCCCGCGAGCACTTCGAGATCCGCACCCACAAGCGGCTGATCGACATCCACCAGCCGACGCCGAAGACGATCGACTCGCTGCAGCGCCTGGACGCGCTGCCGGCGGGCGTCGACATCGAGATCAAGACCTGAGGTGCTGATCTGAATGGCGGCGATCATCGGCAAGAAGCTCGGCATGAGCCAGGTGTTCACCGAGGACGGCACCCGCGTCCCCGTGACGGTGATCGAGGCGGGGCCCTGCCGCGTCACCGCCGTGCGCGCTCCCGAGCGCGACGGGTACGCCGCCGTGCAGCTCGCCTTCGGCGAGGTGCCCGAGCACAAGCTCACCAAGGCCCAGCTCGGCCATCTGCGCAAGGCGGGCGCGGGGCCGGCGCGGACGCTGGTCGAGTTCCGCGACCCCGACGAGCATCAGGTGGGCGACGTCTTGACGGTCGAGCAGTTCGAGCCCGGCCAGCGGGTGAAGGTCGCCGCCACCGCGATCGGCAAGGGGTTTCAGGGCACCGTGCGCCGCCACAACTTCGCCCGCGGACCCGTCTCCCACGGCTCCCACAACATCCGGGCGCCCGGATCGATCGGCGCGAGCGCCGACCCGTCCCGGGTGTTCAAGGGGATGAGGATGCCCGGCCGGATGGGCGGCAAGCGGGTCACCCAGCGCCGGCTCGAGGTCGTGGAGATCGACACGGAGCGAAACCTCCTCCTGGTCAAGGGCGCCGTGCCGGGTCCGCGGACCGGCACCGTGGAAGTGAGGAGTGAGTCCTGATGGCGGTGGTGAAGGCGCCCGTGCTCGGCAAGACCACCAAGGCCAACCTGCCGGCGGAGGTGTTCGGCGAGGAGTTCCACGAGTCCCTGGTGCACGAGACTGCGCGGGCGGACCTCGCCGCGCGCCGCCGGGGCACTGCCTCGTCGCTGGGCCGCGGCGAGGTCGCGATGACGACGGCGAAGGCGTGGCGCCAAAAGGGCACCGGCCGCGCCAGGGCCGGGGCGCTGAGCGTCCCCCATCGCCGCGGCGGCGGCGTGGCGTTTGGCCCGAAGCCCCGCGACTACGCCGTGAAGGTGAACCGCAAGGCCCGCCGCCGCGCCCTGCGGGCCGCGCTGTCGGTGCACGCCGCCCGTGGCACGATCGCGCTCGTCGACGCGGGCGGCTTCGCCGAGCCCCAGACGAAGCAGGCGGCCCAGAGCCTCGACAAGTGGGGGGCTCGCCGGCCGACGCTCGTCGTCCTCGCCGCCGAGGAGAACGCCGCCGCGAAGAGCTTTCGCAACATCCCTGGGGTGACCGTGGCCGGGGCCACCGACATCGGCGTCGCGGACGTCGTCGGACACCAGTCGCTGGTGGTCTCGCGGGAGGCGATGAAGGTGCTGGTGGAACGCGCCGCCGAGGTCAACCGGTCGAGCGGAGCGCGAGGCGCATCGAGGGGCGAGGGGGCCGACGCGGCGAAGGAGAGCGAGTGATGGACGCCCGTACCGTGATCATCGAACCCGTGGTCTCGGAGAAGAGCTACGCGCTGATGTCCGACGCCAAGTACACGTTCCGGGTCAACGACCGCGCGCACAAGACGCAGATCGCGCGCGCGGTGGAGGAGATCTTCGACGTCCACGTGAGCTCGGTGCGGACCGCGAAGGTGCGCGCGAAGCCGAAGCGGCGTGGCCTCCACAGCGGCCGCACGAGGGGCTGGAAGAAGGCGGTCGTCCAGCTGGCGCCCGGCGAGCGCATCGAGCTCTTCGAGGGCGCCGCGGTCGCGGAGTAGGAGTGACGATGGCGATCCGCAAGTCAAAGCCAACTTCTCCGGGACGGCGCTTCGCGACCTTCCAGCTCCGCGAGGAGATGACCGGCGCCAAGCCGCACAAGCCGCTGACCGAGGGCAAGTCGAAGTCCGGCGGGCGGAACACCCACGGGCGGATCACATCTCGCCATCGCGGCGGCGGCGCCAAGCGCCGGTACCGGCGCATCGACTTCAAGCGTCGCAAGGACGGCGTGCCCGCGAAGGTGGCGACGATCGAGTACGACCCGAACCGCACCTGCTACATCGCCCTGCTCCACTACGCGGACGGCCACAAGAGCTACATCCTCGCTCCGCAGGGGCTCCGCCCTGGGGCGCGGGTGGAGTCGGGTGAGCGCGCCGACATCCGCCCGGGCAACGCGCTGCCGCTTCGCTCCATCCCCACCGGGACGATCGTGCACAACGTCGAGCTCGTGCCCGGGCAGGGCGGGCGCCTGGGCCGGGCCGCGGGGTCCGGCATCCAGGTCGCCGCGAAGGAGGGCGCCACGGTGACGCTTCGCCTGCCGTCCTCCGAGATGCGCATGGTGCACGCCGATTGCCGCGCGACGGTGGGCGCGCTCTCCAATGCCGAGCATCAGAACGTGGACCTGGGCAAGGCCGGCCGGGCCCGCCACAAGGGCCAGCGCCCGCAGACCCGCGGCGTGGCGATGAACCCGGTGGATCATCCTCACGGCGGCGGCGAGGCGCACCACACCCCCGGGGGCCACCCCGAGACCCCGTGGGGCAAGCCCACGCTCGGCTACCGCACGCGCAAGAAGGGCAAGCCCTCCGAGGCGATGATCGTGCGCGGGCGGCGCCGCGGCAAGCGCAAGGGAGGTAACCGGTAGTGGGCAGGTCGACGAAGAAGGGCCCGTTCGCCGAGGAGCGCCTGATGCGGCGCATCCAGCAGATGAACGAGGGCGGCCAGAAGCAGATGATCAAGACCTGGTCGCGGCGGTCGACGATCTTTCCGGAGATGGTCGGTCACACCATTGCCGTCCACGACGGCCGCAAGCACGTGCCGGTCTTCATCTCGGAATCGATGGTGGGCCACAAGCTCGGTGAGTTCGCGCCCACGCGGACCTTCCGCGCCCACTCCGGGACCAAGGCGGAGAGGTGATGGCGCAGCGATCCGACGAGAGCTCCACGGCCCCGGTGGTGCGGGCGAGCGCGCGTTACGTGCGGGTGACGCCGCGTAAGGCGCGGTTGGTCGCGGATCAGGTGCGCGGCCTCGCCGTGCCCGAGGCGCGGACGCTTCTCGCCTTCTCGCCCCGCGGTGCCGCCAGCGACATCTCGAAGCTGATCGACTCGGCGGCCGCAAACGCCGAGGCGAACCACGACCTGGTCGCGGACGACCTGCGGATCGCCGAGATCCTGGTCGACGAGGGCCCGGTGCTGAAGCGCTGGCGCGCCCGGGCCCGGGGCCGCGCCACCCGGGTCGACAAGCGAACCTGTCATGTCAAGGTGGCCCTGACCCCAACCGAGTAGCCGAGGACGGAGAGAGCAGATGGGACAGAAGATTCATCCAGAGGGATTCCGGGTCGGGTACATCCACGACTGGAAGTCGAACTGGTTCAACCAGCGGGACTTCTCCGATTACCTGCTCGAGGACATCAGGATCCGCGACCACATCCAGCGCAAGCTCGCGCACGCCGGGCTCTCCGACATCAACATCGTCAAGCAGCGCGGCGAGGTGACCGTGGACATTCACACCGCGCGGCCGGGCATCGTGATCGGCAAGTCGGGCTCGGAGGTCGACGCGCTGCGCCGCGACCTCCACAGGCTCACAAACAAGCCGGTCAAGGTCAACATCCGCGAGATCAAACGCCCGGAGCTCGACGCGAAGCTGGTCGCCCAGTCGATCGCCGAGCAGCTCCAGAACCGGGTCGCGTTCCGTCGCGCGATGAAGCGCGCCCTGACGTCCGCCATGCGCTCCGGCGCCAAGGGCGTGAAGGTCCAGGTCTCCGGCCGCCTGGGCGGCGCCGAGATGGCACGCACCGAGGGGTACTCCGATGGCCGCGTGCCGCTCCATACGCTGCGCGCGGACATCGACTACGGCTTTGTCGAGGCCCGCACCACGACCGGCCGGATCGGCGTCAAGTGCTGGATCAACAAGGGAGAGGTGATGCCGGAGGGCTACCGCGCCGGTGAGCCCGAGGCGGACGATGGCCTGCGCAGCCGCACGCCACGCGATCGGGCGGCCGCCGCGAGGACCGCGCAGAACC
>JBKOZX010000355.1:0-8077 GCA_046726115.1 Actinomycetota bacterium
GTGTGGGCGTCGATGGTGCTACCCGTCAAACCCAGCTCCAGCGCGCGTTTGCGGGACAGGTTGCGGCCCACGGCCACCAGCGGCGTGTGACAGAACCACCCGCCCTTGCCACCGGGCGTCGCGAACTGCGCGTCGGTGGACGCGACGGCAAGGTCGGCGGTGGCGACGAGCTGGCACCCGGCCGCCGTGGCCAGGCCGTGGACGCGGGCGACGACCGGCTGCGGGATCGACTGCATCGCGAGCATCAGCTCCGTGCAGACGTCCAGCAGCTCGCGGATGGACGCGAGATCGGCGCCCGCGAGGTCACGGAAGTCGTGACCGGACGAGAAAACGGGGCCGTTCGCGGCCAGGATGACGCCCCAGGCGTCGCCGTCGCCAACGGCGCGGAACGCCGCCGTGGGCTCTTGCAGCAGCTCGAGCGACAACGCGTTGCGGCGCTCGGGACGGTTCATCGTGATGGTCGTGAAGGCGTCTTCGGTCTTCACGAGCACGTGGTCGGAGCCCACAGCGCCTCCTCGTTCCCGCGCGGCGAGGGTACCGCCTTCAGGAATCCCTGACCTTCCCGCGGCACGAGCGTGTCCGTGGTGCGTCACGATGGCGGCGACGACCGCGAGGGAGCGCCATGCGATCCGCCAACACCATCGTGATCATCCGCAGCGTGATCGCCGCCCTGTTGGCGACGCTGGCGGTGGCGAACTTCGTGAACGGCAGGATCCTGTTCGGCGTGGTGTTCGCGGCGCTCGCGGTGATGAACGTCGTGATGACGATGTACTTCCGTCGTCGCCGGGCCGCCTTCGCCCGGCGTTTCCCCGGTGACGCGCGCTAGCCGGTCGCCGTCGCAAGCTCCGGCTCCTGCGGCGCCGGTCGGCAAAGCCGCCGTCGCCGCGAGCTAGTCGCTCGCCATGTTGTCGAACTTGGTGAATCGCTCGTTGAACGCGAGCCGCGCCAGGCCGGTGGGACCGTTGCGGTGCTTCGACACGATGATCTCGGCCTGCCCGCGCTGATCCGACTCGGGGTTGTACACCTCGTCGCGGTAGATGAAGGCGACGACGTCGGCGTCCTGCTCGAGCCCACCTGATTCGCGTAAGTCGGCGAGCATCGGTCGCTTGTCCTGGCGGTACTCGACCTGCCGGTTCAGCTGCGACAGCGCCATCACCGGGCAGTCCAGCTCGCGGGCGAGGATCTTGAGACCGCGTGACAACTCGGCCACCTCGACCTGGCGGCTCTCGGCCTGTCGGGGCGAGCTGTTGCTCATCAGCTGGATGTAGTCGACGACGATGAGGCCGAGGTCGCCGTGGCGCGCGCGCACCCGCCGGGCTTTGGCCCGCATCTCCATCACCGTGCAGTGCGGGTTGTCGTCGATGAACAGGGGCGCCTCGGCGAGGCGTCCGACGGCGTGGCTCAGCCGCGTCCAGTCCGACTCGGGGATGTTGCCGGTCCACAGGCGCTTCGCCTCAACTCGCGCTTCGGCGGCCAGAAGGCGCTTGGTGAGCTCGAGGTTGCCCATCTCCATCGAGAAGAACATGACCGGTCGCTGGACGGCGACGGCGACGTTGGCGGCCGCGCCCAGCGCGAACGACGTGTTGTGCACGAACACGTCGCCGGCGACGAAGTTGTGCACGCTCGGAACCGTGAGGTCGTATACGTGATCCTCGCCGTCGTAGGTGATCGAGGTGATCTCGTCCCACCAGATGTCCGAGCCCGCGTGGACTGCGAGCTGCCGGATATCGACCACGTTGGCGAGCAGCGCCTTCGTCTCCCGTTGGGAGGACCGCGTGCCGACCATCGACGGGTGGGCGGACGGGTGCCCGGCCTCCTCCGACACCGAGCCCCACGTGCGATCGCCCGTCGCCTTGAGCGGCGCCGACCACACGGTGGCCGGGACGGTGTCGAGGGCGCCGCCGTGACGAACGCTGCAATCCACGGCGGCCACGACGCTGTCGACGGCGTCCTCCTTGCCGAGGATGCCGATCTCGGCGGCGAAGCGCCGGATGGAGTCGGTGTGGACCACCTCGATCTGCCACGCCGTGAAGCGGCAGCCCTTGTGCGTCGCGGTGCGGCGGTGGAGCTGCGCGACGACGCCGAAGCGGAGCAGCAGGTGCTGGACCCCTCGTGCCAGCCGCTCGGACCGCGCGCCGAAGCCGATCGTCGGCTGTCCCGACCGGTGGACCGACGCCCATCCGTCGGCGGCGAAGAGCCGGTTGAGGAACAGCGCCACCTGCGGGCGCGGGGCGCGGAACACGGCGTCGGGGACGTGCTTGGCGACCGACTCGGTCCGCCAGAGATGGTGCCGGCGGAGCAGATCGGCGACCTGGCTCGGCCGGCGCCAGCGCGTGTAAAGGCGGTGGTCGTACGCCGACGTGGATTTCACGGTGACGCTGAGCTCGGCCGCGCAACGCTGCAACTCGTCGAGCACGGCGGGTGACCCGGTGCTGACGAGAGGCGCCGCGTCGGTGAGGCACCCGCCGCCGAGGAGGAAGGCGAGCATCACGAGCTCGGCCTCGGGCATCTCGTCGTGCCCGAAGGCGTCGAGCTCCCTGGGGACGGCAACGCGGGCGCCGGTGCGGATCTCCATGAGCGGCCGCCAGCCCGTCGGCGTGAGGAACGGGTGCGTGAGGGTGGTCCGTACGACGCGCCCCGAGCGCGTCCGCACCCGGTAGACCGGCTTGACGCCGTCGTCGACGAAGCCCGACGGCAGCACGCTCCGGACCCGGTGATCGTCGCCGAGCGCGAGGACCCGGACGATCCGGCGGTCGCGACCGCGCTCGTACACCTCCTGCACGGTGTGGATCGCGCCGGTGTCGGGATCGACCATCGGGGTGTCCCACGCGACGCACTTCCCCATCGCGGGCCGCGCGGCCACGATCACGAGGTTCGAGCGCTGGAGCCCGAGCAGCAGCGAGTCGAGCTCGTGGTACCCGCTCGGCACGCCGACGACGTCGGTCTCGCTGCCGTACATCGACTCGAGCTGGTCGAGCGTCGTCTGGAGCGAGTCGGAGATGACCGCCAGCGACTCGCTCACGCGCCGCTCCGCGACCTCGAACACCATCGACTCGGCCCGGTCGAGCGTCTGGGTGACGTCGTCGGGCGTGTCGTAGCCCATCTCGGCGATCTCGCCGGCGACGCCGATGAGGCGTCGGAGCAACGCGAGCTCGTTGACGATGCGGGCGTAGTGGCCTGCGTTCGCCGACGCCGGCGTCCCCGCCTGGATGCTCAGCAGCGCCGCGCGGCCCCCCACGGCGTCGAGCAGCTCCGCTCGGCGCAGCTCCTCGGCCACGGTGACCGGGTCTACCGGCTCACCCTGGCCGTACAGCGCCATCACTGCTTCGTGCACGTGGAGGTGCGCGGGCTTGTAGTAATCGGTCGCCTCGACGTGGCCTTCGATCGCGGCGGTGATCGCGTCGCGCGACAGCAGCATCGCTCCGAGGAGCGACTCCTCGGCTTCGAGGTTGTGGGGCGGGACGCGCCCCGTTGCGCGTCGCCGCGCGTCATCAATCGCCTGGACCACGCTGCTCCTTCCTGCCGCGTCGACCGCCCGTCGCTCTCTGGCGCAGCCCTGCCTCCGCCGCTGCTCCCCCTTGGGCCGCCGACCCCTCCGTCGACCTCCGGACTCGCATCGTCGTCCGCGTGGCCTGTGGATCGATAGAGCGATTTCCTTGTGGATACAGGGCTCCGGCCTCCACAACCCCTGGGGACGAGTCCCTCTGATTGTCCGGGCGGGGTATGACAGCTACGCCCGCCGCGGACGTCCGGGCGCGACGAATTCGCAGGTCGCGGGAGGTGGAAGCGCGCTCGCGCGCGTTATTCGGCGACGACGTCGATGCTGAGGATGACGTCGACGTCGGGGTGCAGCTTGACCGGCACGTCGATCGCGCCGAGTTCCTTGAGCGGCTCGGCGAGCTGCGTCTTGCGCCGGTCGAGCTCGACGCCGGTCTGCTCGCGCACGGCGTCGACGACATCGGCAGCGGTAATTGATCCGAACAGGCGGCCGCCTTCGCCCGCGCGTGCGCGCAGGGCGATCCGGCGCCCCGTGAGCTGGTCGGCGAGCGCTTGCGCGGCGTCGCGGTCACGCGCCTCGCGTGCGTCGCGGCTCTTGCGCATCGCGTCCGCCTGGCGCACGACGCCCTTGGTCGCCTTCATCGCCAGCCCGCGCGGCACGAGGTAGTTGCGCGCGAAGCCGTCGGTGACCTCGATCAGGTCACCCTTGCGCCCGACGTTCTCGACGTCGTCGCGCAGGACGATCTTCACGACTGCCCCTCGGCGGCGTCGGCGGTCGCAGCGGTTCCGGCACCGGCCTCGACTTCGGGCGCAGGTTCGGGCGCGGCGCTCTCGACGGGCTCCGTCGCCGCGGGGGGTGCGTCCGGGGCGCCGGCGCCCTCGCGGGGGGGTGCCGGGGGCGGGCCTTCCGGCATGCGATCGCGATCGCGGTCACGGTCGCGGTCGCCTCGCCTGCCGCCGCGGCTCCGCTGCGTGACCTGCCGCACGGCGTAGGGCAGGAGCGCCATCTCGCGGGCGATGCGGATCGCGCGGGCGACGGCGCGCTGTTGCTGCGCGCTGTTTCCCGTGACGCGACGGGCGCGGATCTTGGCCCGCTCCGACATGAAGCGGCGGAGCAGGTTCACGTCCTTGTAGTCGATCCAGTCGATGCTCTCCGAGGAGAGGATCGACACCTTCTTCTTGATCGGTCGGCGGCGGTCGGCCGCCTGGGACTTCTTCTTCTTGTCTCGCGCCATCGTGGTCAGCTCGTCTCGTCGGTCGTCACGTTCGGAAATTCAGCGATCCAGGGATTCAGAACGGCTCTTCGCCGAGGTCGTCGCCGCCGCCCCCGCTGCCGCTGGTAGTGGCGGCGGGCTGGGGGCTCTCGCCCCCGCGCCCCCCACCGCGTCCGCCCCCGCCGACGGCGTCGCCGCCGCCCCCGAAGTCGCCCCCGCCGCGGCGGTCGTTCTTCGTGACCTGGGCGGTGGCGAACCGAAGGCTGGGTCCGACCTCGTCGGCGATGATCTCGACGACGTTGCGGCGGTTGCCGTCGCGGTCCTCGTAGCTGCGCTGCTCGAGCCGGCCGGTGACGACGACGCGCGAGCCCTTCGCGAGCGATTCGCTCACGTTCTCGGCCATCTCGCGCCAGCACACGATGTCGAAGAAGCTCGTCGCCTCCTGCCACTCGTTGGTGTTGCGGTCCATCCAGCGTCGGTTCACCGCCACGCCGAAACGCGTGTTGGACGCACCGCTCGGCGTGTAGCGGAGCTCGGGATCGCGGGTCAGATTGCCCACGACCGTGACCGTGTTGCCGTTCGCCATGGTGTTTCCTCCCTATGCGTCCGCCGCGTTGGTGCTCGCCGTCTTCGGGGGCCCGTAGACCCGCTCCGGAACGTGGAGCACCTTGTGGCGGAGTACCTCGTCAGCCAGGGAGAGCACCCGGTGCAACTCCTGCATCGCCTGCGGCTCGGCCCTCGCCTGGAGGACCACGTAGTAGCCCTCGGTGCGATGGTTGATCTCGTAAGCGAAGCGCCGCTTCCCCCAGTAGTCCACGTGCCCGGGCTCAGCGCCCTTCGACTGGATGAGCTGGAAGAACCGGTCGACCGCGGCCCGGATCGTCTCCTCCTCCAGGTCCGCGTCGAAGATGATCATGACCTCGTACGGCCGCAACGGCTCGTACCTCCTTTGGACCGCCGACCCGTTTCGAGGGGTCGCGGGCTCCCGGCTGCGCCCGGCGGGCCGGACGGCAAGGAGCAGGTTGGGTTGGAACGGATCAGGCTAGCAACCTTCGACGTGACCTATCGACGCAGACACTAGCGACGGGGTACGACGACTACGAGGGGTACGTCGGGAGCTTCGGGCAAACCTACGATCTCCCGGTGCCGAAGAGTCGGACGGAAGCATTCAGCGACGGCGTCTTCGCGATCGCCATCACGCTGCTCATCATCGAGGTGCGGGTCCCCGACTCGAAGTCGGGCGAGCTCGCCCGAGATCTCGCCAACCAGTGGCCGTCGTACGCCGCCTACCTCGTGAGCTTCGTCATCATCGGCATCATCTGGGTGAACCATCACGACATCTTCGAGCGCATCATCACCGTCGACCGTCCCCTCCTCTTCCTCAACCTGCTCCTCCTCCTCACGGTGGCGTTCCTGCCGTTTCCGACCGCACTGCTGGGGCAGTACATCCGGCAGGGCGACAACGCCCACATCGCCGCCGCCGTGTACGGGGCCAACATGATGCTGATCGGCCTGGCGTTCATCGCCGTCTGGACCTACCTGGCCCGCGTCCCGTCGCTGCTCGAACCGGAGATGGGCGCACAAGGCGCGCTGCGGGCCCGCCGGGCCGCGGTGATCGGCCCGGTGGTCTACGGCCTGTCGATACCCCTGGCGTTCGTCAGTCCGGTGGCATGCCTGATCGTGTACGCCGCGATGGCGCTGTACTTCGCAATCGCGTTCACGGTGGCCAGGCACGCCCGCGGCGTCACGAGCAACCGCTGAGCGCGCCCGAGGAGAGCCCGCCGCCGAGCGTCTCGAGCGCGTACCGGTACTCGCCCTTCGCCAGGTACACGGGGCACTGGGCGGGCGTCTTGTCCGGGCACGGCTGCATCTCGAGGTGGTCGACCGGCCGGCCGGCGGCGTCGTAGAAGCCGATGTCGAGCGGGACCGGCACGTCCGACATCGTGAACGCGGACGAGCTCGGACCGTCGAACACGAACAGCATCCCGTAGTACGGACCGAGGTCGCGCCGGCGCATGAGCCCGGTGGCGCGCTCGTCGACGTCGTCGGCGACGACGATGCGGCGGCAGTCGCCGCCGACGCCGAGCCGCAGCTCGGTGAGCCCCGAGAAGGGCCTCGACGCGGGGCGGGCGCCGGCGAGCGCCGAGGCGAACGCGCGGCTGGGCGTGGCGGTGCCGTCGCCACCGCCGCGCAGTACGAGCACGAGCCCGCCGCCGATCAGCGCAGCGGCAACCGCCAGCGTCAGGGCCGCAACCGCCGACCGGCGGCCGGACGTCACGCGGGAGCGGTGCCGTACAGGCCGATGGCCTCGGCGACGTCGTCGGCCACGTGGTACGTCTCGTCGCTCGCCGGGAACCGACCGGCACGAACGTCGTCCGCGTACCGGGCAACGGCCGCGGTGGCGTCGGCCTTGAGCGACGCGTACCGGCGCACGAACTTCGGCTTCATGCGGTCCTCGATGCCGAGCAGGTCGTGGTACACGAGCACCTGGCCGTCGCAGTGGCGTCCCGCGCCGATGCCGATGGTCGGGACGGGCACCGACTCGGTGATCATCCGCGCCACGGCGTCGGGCACGCACTCGAGCACGATCGCGAAGCACCCCGCCTCGGCGAGCGCGACGGCGTCGTCGACGATCTCGCGGGCGGCGTCGAGGCGCTTGCCTTGCACCTTGAAGCCGCCGAGGGCGTGGATCGACTGCGGCGTCAGGCCGACGTGGCCCATGACCGGGATCTCGGCGTCCCGGATGGCCTCGATCGACGCGAGCCGCTTGCGGCCGCCCTCGAGCTTCACCGCCGCGGCGCCGGCGCGGACGAGCCGGGCGGCGTTGCGGACGGTCTCTTCGTGCGACACGTGGTAGCTCAGCCACGGCAGGTCCCCGATGAGCAGGGCCGAGGGCTTCGCCCGGGCGGCAGCGGCCACGTGGTGGGCCATGTCGTCGGTGGTGACCTGGAGCGTGTCCTCGTACCCGAGGACGACCATGGCCAGCGTGTCGCCGACGAGGATCATGTCGACGCCGGCGGCATCGGCGACCCGCGCCGACGGGTAGTCGTACGCGGTCACCATCACCAGCGGGGACCCGTCGCCCTTGCGGGCCTGGATGTCCGGTGCGCTGAGCGGCACGCGTGAGTCGGGGGGCGACGACGTGGTCGTCATCTCCGTACCTCCACCGTCCGGGGCACCCTCGGCTCCCGGCGGCACGTCGAGCGTAGCCTCCGCGGAGGACGGCGGCTCTGCCGACCGTCTCCGCAGGAGCCGGAGCTTGCGACGGCGACCGGAGGAGCGAGGTGTGACCCAGCGCGTCTGCGAGAACTGCGCCTTTCCGGACGAGGAGCTCACCCTCGTCCGGAGCTGTCTCTTATACACAT
>JBKOZX010000356.1:0-3433 GCA_046726115.1 Actinomycetota bacterium
CCCCCCCCCCCCCCCCCCCCCCCCCCCCCCCCCCCCCCCCCCCACTTTTCAATCAGAAGACGGCATACGAGATGCGTGTGAGAGTCTCGTGGGCTCGGAGATGTGTATAAGAGACAGGCCTTCCTCCATCGCGATCGGGGCGATGAGCTCGACGGTCATCTCGGTATTGTCGCCGGGCATGACCATCTCGACCCCGTCCGGCAGGCCGATGCTGCCGGTGATGTCCGTCGTACGGAAGTAGAACTGGGGCCGGTAGTTGGAGAAGAACGGCGTGTGCCGACCGCCTTCTTCCTTCGTCAGCACATAGACCTGGGCACCGAACTGGGTGTGCGGCGTGATGCTGCCCGGGTTGGCGAGCACCTGGCCCCGCTCCACGTCTTCCTTCTTGGTGCCGCGGAGGAGCACTCCGATGTTGTCGCCCGCGCGGCCCTCGTCCAAGAGCTTGCGGAACATCTCCACACCGGTGCAGACGGTCTTGGTGGTGTCCTTGATGCCGACGATCTCGATCTCGTTGTTGACGTGGATCACACCACGGTCGACCCGGCCGGTGACGACGGTGCCGCGGCCCGTGATCGAGAAGACGTCCTCGATCGGCATCAGGAACGGCTTGTCGACATCCCGGGTGGGCTCGGGGATGTAGGTGTCGACGGCCTCCATCAGCTCGACGATCTTGGGCGTCCAGGTCTCGTCGCCTTCGAGGGCCTTCAGCGCGGAGACCCGCACGATCGGTGTGTCGTCGCCGGGGAACTCGTACTCGTTCAGCAGCTCACGAACCTCGAGCTCGACGAGCTCGAGGATCTCCTCGTCGTCGACCATGTCGGCCTTGTTGAGCGCCACGACGATGCTCGGGACCCCGACCTGGCGGGCCAGCAGCACGTGCTCGCGCGTCTGGGGCATCGGTCCGTCGGTCGCCGCGACCACCAGGATCGCCCCGTCCATCTGGGCTGCGCCGGTGATCATGTTCTTGATGTAGTCGGCGTGGCCGGGGCAGTCGACGTGCGCGTAGTGCCGGTTCGGCGTCTCGTACTCGACGTGCGCGATCGAGATCGTGATCCCGCGCTCGCGCTCCTCGGGGGCCTTGTCGATCTCGTCGAAGCTCGTGTAGTTGGTCGACGGATCCTGATCGTGCAGGACCTTCGTGATCGCCGCGGTCAGCGTTGTCTTCCCATGGTCGATATGACCGATCGTGCCGATGTTCAGATGCGGCTTGGTCCGCTCGAACTTCTGCTTCGACATGGGACTACCCCTGCTCCTCTACTCAGGTGGCTACTCGCCGCGGATGCGGGCGGTGATCTCTTGGGCGATGGACTCAGGCACCTGCTGATACGAGTCGAACTGCATGGTGTACGTCGCTCGACCCTGGGTGCGCGAGCGGAGATCGGTAGCGTAGCCGAACATCTCCGCCAACGGCACTTGGGAACGGACGACGTGCGCGTTGCCGCGCTGCTCCATCCCCTCGACCCGGCCGCGACGTGACGACAGGTCGCCGATCACGTCACCCATATAGTCCTCGGGCGTCACGACCTCGACCGCCATGATCGGCTCGAGCAGAACAGGCTTCGCCTGGCGCGCGGCCTTCTTGAACGCCATCGACCCCGCGATCTTGAACGCCATCTCGCTCGAGTCCACATCGTGGTACGAGCCGCCGGTGAGGGTCGCCCGCACATCGACGAGCGGATAGCCGGCGATCACGCCGCCTTCCATCGCCTGCTGGATGCCGGCGTCGACGGCGGGGATGTACTCGCGCGGGATGTCCCCGCCGGTGACCTTGTCGACGAACTCGTAGCCGCCACCGGGCCCGGTCGGCTCGAGGTCGATGATGACGTGGCCGTACTGGCCCCGGCCGCCGGTCTGGCGCACGTAGCGCTCCTCGATCTTCTGCACCGGGACCGTGATCGTCTCGCGGTACGCGACCTGAGGCTTGCCGACGTTCGCCGACACGCTGAACTCGCGCGTCATCCGGTCGACGAGCACCTCGAGGTGCAACTCGCCCATGCCGGAGATGATCGTCTGGCCGGTGTCGTCGTCGGTGCGGACCTGGAACGTCGGGTCCTCCTCCGACAGCGCGCCGAGCGCCTTGCCGAGCTTGTCCTGGTCGGCCTTGGTCTTGGGCTCGATGGCCACCGAGATCACCGGCTCCGGGAACTCCATCCGCTCGAGGAGGATCGGGTGGGTCGGGTCGGCGAGGGTGTCACCGGTGGTGGTGTGCTTCAGGCCGACGGCGGCGACGATGTCGCCCGCGAACACCGCCTCCTTGTCCTCCCGGTGGTTGGCGTGCATCTGCAGGATGCGCCCGATCCGCTCCTTGCGGTCCTTGGTGACGTTCAGGACCTGGCTGCCGGCGGCCATCTTGCCCGAGTAGACGCGGAAGTACGTGAGCTTCCCGACGTACGGGTCGCTCATGATCTTGAACGCGAGAGCCGAGAACGGCTCGGAATCGTCGGCGGTCCGCTCCACGAGCTTCTCGTCCTTCGGCTCGTGACCCGCGACGGGGGGAACCTCGAGCGGGCTCGGGAGGTAGTCGATGATCGCGTCGAGGAGCGGCTGCACGGCCTTGTTCTTGAACGCGCTGCCGCACAGAACCGGGACCACCGCGCCCGACGTGGTGGCCGCGCGCAGGCCGCGCTTGAGGTCGTCGGCGGTGATCTCCTCGTCACCGACGTACTTCTCGAGGACGGTGTCGTCGTGGTGCGAGACGACGTCGACGAGCTCGTGGCGCCAGTGCTCCGCGTCGGCCTTCAGCTCCTCCGGGATGTCGACCGTCTCGTAGCGGTCGCCCATTCCGTCCTCCCACAGGTGCGCATTCATCGAGAGGAGATCGACGACGCCGCGGAAGTCGTTCTCGCTGCCGACGGGCAACTGGGTCAGCGCGACGGTGGCCTCGAGCCGGTCACGGATCATGTCGACAGTGCGGAAGTAGTCGGCGCCGACACGGTCCATCTTGTTGACGAAGCAGATGCGAGGCACGTTGTACTTGTCGGCCTGCCGCCAGACCGTCTCCGTCTGCGGCTCGACACCGGCCACGGCGTCGAAGACCGCGACCGCGCCGTCGAGGACGCGCAGCGACCGCTCGACCTCGACCGTGAAGTCGACGTGTCCGGGCGTGTCGAGGATGTTGATCCACGTGTCGCGCCACTTGCACGTGGTGGCCGCGCTCGTGATCGTGATCCCGCGCTCCTGCTCCTGGGCCATCCAGTCCATGACCGCGGAGCCCTCGTGCACCTCACCGATCTTGTAGGTGCGACCCGTGTAGTAGAGGATCCGCTCGGTCGTCGTCGTCTTCCCGGCGTCGATGTGCGCCATGATTCCGATGTTCCGGCAACGATTTAGAGGTACGGTGCGTGCCACGGTATTTCTCTCTCACTCTGCGGAGCTTCTGCTCTCGCGGTTTTCCTAGTCCCTAGTCCCCAGAACCTAGTCCCTGGGCTACCAC
>JBKOZX010000357.1:0-2849 GCA_046726115.1 Actinomycetota bacterium
GCGCGGTGCAAGAGCGCGACGTCGAGCGGGCGGTGCGCGCGCTGCACGACGCGTTCGAGCTCGGTCGGGAGACGGCGTGAGAGTCGGCGTCGTCGGCGCGACCGGCGTCGTGGGGCGCGAGATGTTGCGCGTGCTCGAGGAGCGCGCCTTCCCCGTCGACGAGCTGCGCGTGTACGCGTCGCCGCGATCGGAGGGCCGCAAGCTCGCGTACGGAGGTCGTGAAGTTACGTGCGAGACCCTCCGCCCCGGTGGATTCGACGGGCTCGATCTCGTGATCGTCGACGTCGACGACCCGCTCGCCGCCGAATGGGCGCCCGTCGCGGCGGCCGCGGGCGCCAAGGTCGTCGACAACTCCGCCGCCTTCCGCATGGATCCCGACGTGCCGCTCGTCGTGACCGAGATCAATCCCGACGACCTTCGCGACATGCCGAAGGGCATCGCGTCGTGTCCGAACTGCACGACGGCGGTACCGCTGACCGCGATCGCGCCCCTCCACCGGGCCGCCGGGCTCGAGCGCATGGTTGTCTCGACGTACCAGTCGGTGTCGGGCGCGGGGCAGTCAGGGCTGCGTGAGCTGGACGAGCAGTGGACGAAGGGTGACGGCCGCTCCGACGTCCTGCGGCGCGCGGGCGCGATCGACGGCGCGATCACGCCCGGCGAGGTCTGGGATCGGCCCATCGCCGGCAACGTGATCCCGCGGGCGGGCTCGCTCGGTGAGCAGGGCTACACCTCGGAGGAGTGGAAGATGCTCTACGAGAGCCGCAAGATCCTCCACGCAGACGACCTGCTCGCGACCGTCACCTGCGTGCGGGTGCCCGTGTACGTCGGCCACGCGGTGTCGGCCAACCTCCGGTTCGCGCGGCCGGTGACGAAGGCCGAGGCGGTCGAGCTGCTTGCGGACGCACCCGGCGTCCGGTTGGTCGACGGCGGCGACGGGCATCCGACGCCGCTCGAATCGGCCGGCGTCGACCCGGTGCTCGTCGGTCGCGTACGCGAGGACCCGTCGGAGCCGGGGAGCCTGAATCTCTGGGTGGCAGGCGACAACCTGCGTAAGGGCGCCGCCCTCAACGCGGTACAGATCGCGGAGCTGCTCGCGGGCGTATGACCGCCGCGTCGCCTGACGTCGCGTAGGCTCGTGTCGAGTCGATACGGCAGGTCATTGTGGTGATCGAACGACAAGAGCGTCCGCGCGGCAAGCAAGCGATGGACCGGGTCCAGCAGGAGCTCGTCGCATCGTCGGTGATCGGGCCGCGAAGCGCATTCGACCTCCGGTCGGTGGCGCAGGTCAGCGCCGCCGTGCTGGTCGGGATCTTTCTGGTCGCCTTCTTGTTGGCGTTCCTCCCGTGGCTACTGGCCGGCGCGATGACAGCGGCGGTCGAGAACCTCATGCGCCAGGTCGGCTTCTCGAAGTTCACGGCCTCGAACGTCGGCGACTGGGTGATCGTCTTCCTCGTCGGCTTGGTCGCGATCACGTTCTTCGTGGTCATCGTGATTGCGCTCGCCGGCGTGGCGAACTTCCTGGCCGCCCGAGTGACGTTCCGGCGCTTCCGGCGGGCCGCACTGCGTGCCAACACCGAGATGGGGTTCGACGATCGGGAGCCGTCGGCCCCGCTGGACGCCAGCGTCCGGTCGAGCCGACCGTACGAGCAACGCCCGGTGAGCGAGCTGCAGATCGAGGCGCAACGCCGCGGCATCCCCGGGCGGTCGAAGATGAACAAGGCGCAGCTGGTCGACGCCCTGCGGCGGGGGCGCCACTAGAGGCGGGCGCGCTATCGCACCGCTCGGAACTCGAGGAAGTGGCGGATCGGCGTGTCGCTGATCGGCAGGATCCCGTCGAACGGGTAGTTCAGGCTGACGACCAGCGCCAGCGTCAGGGACACGAGCAGCGCGAGCGCCGACGTGATCAACAGGTGCGACTTGCGATGGCCCGTGTCCAGCACGCTGCTCACGGTCACCACCGTGATGCCCATGATCGCCAGCAACACGACCAGTGGCCACGGGACGGTCTCGCCCGCTGCGTTCACGATCCGGGCTTTGGTCTCCGCTACGCCGTCAAGCCGTTCGAGCGACTGCGAGTAGGCCGCGCTCTCGTCCGGCGTGCTCGGGTGGATCGACTGCAGGGCACGAAACATGCCCCGGAGCTTCTCGTCCGTGATTCTTTCCGGCTGACCGGTGCGGGCCAGCTCCGGGAAGCCATGGTCGACCATGGCGCGCGCGTACCCATTGATGGCAGCACGGAGCCGCTCACCCTCCGTGCTCGGGAACACGCTGCTGTTCTCGGTCATGGCGGTCAGGTCAGCCGCCTTGGCCGCGACCTGGTTGTTGGACGACTGCAGCTGGTTGTACTCGGTGACAATGACGAACGCGACCAGCACGGCGTAGATCGTCGCGAGCACCTGGACGGTCACCGCCGCCGTGCGGCCGGCGTGCCCGCGGACTTCGGGGGTGACGAAGCGCCGCATCACCATGTCGAGCGCGACGTTGAAGCCCACGCCGACGACGGCGAACGTCACGAACAGGGGCGCGCCGTTCCCCCAGCCGATGAAGGGCCGCACCGATAGCACGGCGCGGCAGGCTAACCGGGCGCGCGCCTACCATCCCGGACCAATGCGAGCGAACCACCGGGCAGGGCGCGGGCGGCGAGCACCCGCCGCGTTCGCGGCCATCGGCGTCGCCGTCGCACTCGTGCTCGCAGTGCCGTCGGGTGCCACTGCCGCGCCCCCCAAGGCTCCGCTGCCTCGGTCCGGCGCAGGACCGACGGTCCGTTTCACCTCCCAGACGAGCGGCCGATGGTTCGACCGCGTCTTCGTCGTGGTCTTCGAGAACAAGGATCGCAGCGACGTCCTCGG
>JBKOZX010000358.1:0-7280 GCA_046726115.1 Actinomycetota bacterium
GTGCACGACTGAGCACACGGTTGCTCGCCGAAGTGCTCTACCAGGTCGGTGACGAGAGGGTGACGCTGCTGTCGACCGCGCAGGGCCTCGGAGCGAACGGCGTCGAGGATGACAGCGAGGTCGCCGGGGCGGCCGTGACCACTCTCACACCCGCCGAGCGGCAGCGGGTCGACACCGTCGACGGGTATGTCGGCCCGCACGCTGCCATCGAGACTCTCGCGCGTCACCGAGCGGTCGTGACGCAGCGTCTGCACCCCGCGTTGTTCGCCCTCTCGCGGGGCGTCCCTACCGCGCTGCTCGTGGACGCCGACAAGGTCGGCGTGCTCGACGGTGTCGACCTCGGGCTGGCTCGCTGCACACACCCGGCCGACTCGGAGGCACGCGCCGCCGCGCTGACCAACGCTCTCGCTCCGAACGCGCGCCGCGGCGTCGACCTCTGGGAGGCCCTGACGCCCGCTCGCGAACGTGCAGCGCACAACCGCGACGTCCTAGACGAAGTCCTGCCGGTCCGCACCGTTTAGGGCTCGACCGTCTCCGCCCGCACGGCGTCGAGCAAGGCTTCGGCCTCGTGCCCCGTTGTCTCGCGTAGCGGCCGCCAGAGGAGGAGCGCCATCGCGACCAGGGTGACGACCGAGCCCACGAAGTAGGCGAGCTCGGCGCGCAGGAGTACGTCGCTGCTGCCAACGACGACCGCAACGAGAAAGGCGGCGACGCCGAGCACCCAGGCGAGCGCGTAGCGACCGTGGTGCTCCAGGGCAATGAGCGCCTGCCCCAACGTCAAGGCGAGCATGTAGACGGCTGATCCGAACCCGAGCAGCGCCATGTCACGCGCGTCGAGCCGGAAGTCACTGCCGAAGAACGTGCGCACCGCCCACGGTCCCAGCACGGTCGATCCGATCGCCGAAACAGCGCCGATCGCGATCACCGCGATGGTGAGCTTGCGCAGACCGGCGCGGAACGCCTCCCGCTCACCCGCACCGCGCTGCTCCGACAGCTCGGGCACCAGCGTCGCCTGAATTGCCTGGAAGAAGTAGAGCGGCACGCGAGAAAGGAGCATGCCGGCGAAGATCCAGCTGGTCTGCTCGGACTCGGAACTGCTCGACAGCAGCTGCACGACGACGGCGGCGGCGTTCAGGAGCGCCAGCGCGAGCGCCGACCCGGCAACCAGAAAGCCGATGTTGGTGGAGATCTCCGCCCACGACGCCGGCGGTCCGGGCTCGACCAACCCCTTCTGGCCCCGGAGCGCGATCGCGACCGCAGCGAACGGCGCCGCCGCGACGAGCAGCCCGTAGGGCCCGGCGGTCTCGATGCCGACGACGGCAAACACGATGCACGCGACCAGGCGCAGGATCCCCTCGCTGCCGACCAGGAGGCCGTACGGGTTGAACCGGTCGTACCCGGCGAGCACGCCCCGGGTCATGTGCTCGGCGAGATAGCCGACGAGCATGATCGCCAACGCCCACACCAGCAGCGACTGGCCCTTGAACAGCGACTCGACAAGAGGGGAGACCAGCGCGGCAACGAGGATCACGACCACGAGGCCGAGTGCCAGAAGGCCGCCCGTCAGGGCCGCCCGTTGGATGACCGGAAGCGTCCCGACGCGACGCGCTCGCCGCGCCGCGATCGCCCGGGCGACCTCCTGCTCCAGCGGCTGGAAGAAGCCGGGCGCGGCGGTGAACGCGAGGACCCAGAGCACCGCCAGCGCGCTGTAGCGATCACTCCCCAGCGCGCGCCCCGACACGGCCAGGAACAGGTACGCGGTCACGCCGGCGACGATCAGCCAGAGGCCGATCGTGGCACTCCCCTCCGGGAACGGGTTGCGCTCGCGCAGTCGCTGGCGGAGACCGTGACCGCGAAGACGCCCCATCGCGCTCAGTCCGCCGAACGGCTCCGCGCCGGCTTCTTGAACCGGTCGACGAGCTCGACGAGCGTGCGGACCGCGAAGCCCGTTCCGCCCTTGACCAAGTACCCGTCGTCGCCGCTGGCGCGCGCGGGCCCGGCGATGTCGAGGTGCACCCACGGCACGCCGTCGATGAACTCCTCCAGGAACAGCGCCGCCGTGAGCGCGCCGCCGTAGCTCGCGGTGCTGATGTTCCGCAGGTCGGCGACCTCCGAGTCGAGCAGCTTGCGGTACTCCTTCGGCAGTGGGAGCGGCCACATCGGCTCGCCGGCCGCGTCGGCTGCCTCCTTGACCTGCTCGATCCACGAGTCGCGGTTGCCCATGAGCCCGGCGATCTTCTCGCCCAGGGCGACCATGCACGCGCCGGTGAGGGTGGCGACGTCGACGACGGCGTCGGGCTTGTCCTCGGCCGCGAGCGCGAGCCCGTCGGCGAGGATGAGTCGGCCTTCGGCGTCGGTGTTGAGCACCTCGACGGTCTTGCCGTTGCGGATCTTCAGGACGTCCCCGGGGCGGATCGCGGCGCCGCTGGGCATGTTCTCGACCATCGGCACGTACGCGACGACCTTGGTCTTGACCGCGAGATCCTTCAGCACGGACATCACGGCGAGCACCGCCGCCGCGCCCGACATGTCGGTCTTCATAGTCTCCATGCCGCTCGACGTCTTGAGCGACAGGCCACCGGAGTCGAACACGACGCCCTTGCCGACGAGCGCGACGAAGCCCTTCTTGTTCTGCGGCGAGTACGTGACCTTGACGAGCCGGGGCGCGTTGGCCGAGCCCTGCCCGACTCCGAGCACGCCACCGAGGCCTTCCTGCTTCAGCTCCGCGTCGTCGAGCACCTTGACCGTGACACCCTTCCCCTGCAGCAGCTTCTTCGTCGCCTTGGCGAACGCGGCCGGCGACTTGGCGCCCGACGGCTCGTTCACCATGTCGCGCGCCCAGGTCACCGCTCCCGCCACCGTCGCGCCGCGCTCGAGCGCGGCGTCGACCCGTGCGCTCGACCGGCCGACGATCATCACCTTCGCCAGCTTGCTGGCGTCGCCGTCGGCCTTGTACTTGAGGAACTGGTACGAGCCGAGCACGAAGCCCTCGGCGACGGCCTGGGCCGCCGCCGGCCGCTCCAGCTCCGCGCCGTCGGCGAGGTCGACGAGCGTCGTGGCCACCGACGCCACCTTCGTGGCCTTGCGCGCCACCGCGGCCGCCGCGCGCCGGAGCCCGTCGACAGTGACCTCGTCGAGCGCGCCCACACCCACAAACATCGCGGCGGCGGCGCGCAAGCGGCCCTTCGTGGGCACGGCGAGCGTCTGGCCCGGCTTCCCGTCGAAGTCGGCCTCTTCCATGAACGAGGCGAGGTCGCCGTCGAGGGCGGCGTCGACGGCGTCGGCGCCGGGGCCGAGGCGCCGATCCGCACCCACCGGCAGCGCGACGAGATCGGCTTTCACGCGGTCGACGGGCGGGGCGGCGAGGGTGAACGTGAGCGGCACAGCGCCTCCTGGTGGTGCTCAGTTCCGATCGTCGGTGCGGACGGGGCGAAAGCCGTGCTCCTGCCAGCGTGCCAGCGTGTAGACGAGATCGGCGAGTCGGTTCAGGTACGGGACGACGGAGCTGTCGTCGAGCCAGCCCGCCTCGCGGGCGGCTACGGCTTCGCGCTCGGCCCGGCGGACGATCGTGCGGGCGACGTCGAGCGCGGCGGCGAGCGGGTTCTCGCCCGGCAGCACGAACTCCTGCGGAGGCTCGAAGCGGGTGGTGACGTCGTCGATGACGGGCTCGAGTGCGGCGACCATTTCGGGCGTTACGAGCGAGACGCCGGGCTCGAGCCGGTCGCGCTTGTCAGGGTCGGTGGCGAGCTCGGCGCCGGCGACGAACAGCTCGCGCTGGAGCCGGAGTAGCAACGCGTGGAGCTCCGACGCCGGGTCGGTCTGGGCGCGGGTGACTCCCAGCGCGGAGACGGCCTCGTCGACGTCGCCGTACGCCGCCGGGCCCGGTCCCGACTTGGCGACGCGCCCGCCGTGGAACAGCCCGGTGGTGCCGTCGTCCCCGGTGCGTGTGTACACCTTCCGAGGGGCGTGATTCATCCGCCGAAGCGTAGAGGACACCTGCGGTTACGCTGGTTCCGGCTGTCGATCGTCCGTTCGTCCTCGCCACCCTCCGCTACGCGCTCACCGTCGAGCAGGGTGGCGGCGGCGCACCCGAAGAGATCGTCCTCAGCGACCGCGTCCTCCAGACACTTGGCCTGCTCCTATTGATCTGCTTCGCCATCGGCGTCCATGCCGGCTGAGGGCGCCGCCGAAGTCATCCCAAGGAGCTCGCGCCTCTGACGAGAGCGGCCGACCAAGGCGCGTATTCCGCCGTCACCGTAGGAACGGAATCACGGACGGGTCGCCGCCGAGGTACTGGACGGCGAGGCGATTGACTGTCCCGTCGGCCTTCAACGCCTGGATCGCCTCGTTCACCTTCTTGAGCAGCGGTGATCCCTTCGGTAGGACCGCGCCGACCTTGTCAGCGGTGTGGAGTTGTCCGACGACCGTGAGCTGCCCCCGGGACTGTGCTGCTTGCTTCATCACGCTGACCGTGTAATCGAGCACCGCGTCGACCTGGTTTCCCTCCAGCGCCGTCACGGCTTGGGTGAGATCGGGAAATCGCTGCGCGGGGGTATCTGGCTTGAGCACACGGTCCACGTACGTGGATGCCGCCGGCGACGCGGTCGACACCCCCCACCGGATCTGCTTGGCGGCGGAGGTGTCGGCGAGATTCACGCCGTTCCGAACCATGATTCCTACGTCGAAGTCGAGGTATGGCGTCGAGAACTCGACTGGGGTCTTCGACTTCTTCGACTTCGTGATCAGCGCCTCTTCCAACCCGATATCGAAGCCCTTGGCCCTCCCGGCAATCAACGACGAGAAGGGGATGGGGACCACCGTGACGCCGTTCCGGCCGAGCTTGGCAGCAATGGCGTTCGCAAGGTCGTACTCGAATCCGCCGGTGACGGCCGTGGGCGAGCTCCCCAGCCAGAAACCGGGCTGCGGCACCTCGGCGCCGACCCGGAGCGGACCGTTGCCGGGCGCGGCGACCGCTGCCGGACCGGTGGCGAGGCTCACTCCGAGGGCGAGCGCGGCGACGGCGAGGTGGATGGATCGGCGATGACCGGCGCGGGTGACGTTGGACACGGCGTGTGTGTTGGTTGGCGTCGGCACCGCCGAGACGGCGGCCTGAGTGAGGATCAAGGTTCGAGGTGAACGAAGCGACAATCTTGGGTAGGGCGTTCTCGTCCCGATCGGGCTCACCAGTATGCTCGCGCGGGGCGCGATGCAGGGGCGCGCTCGATAGCCTGGCGGCCGGCGCCAGGCTCACTCCCTCCCCGATCAGATTCCGATGGCCCAGTCACGCGTCGATACCGAAGCGCCGAAACCGCCGTCGCCGACCCGCAGGAGGCGCTTCCTGCGAGGCCGATCGCGACCTCCGTCGGAGGGCGTGCCCACAAACGGGCGCGCCGCCGCGGCCAAGGCTCGGCGAGCGGCGGCGAAGCGACGCTGGCATCTCGCCCGCCGGATGCTCGCCCTCGTGCTGGTCGTGGCCGCGATTCCCGTCGCGATCTCCTACTACCGGTTCATGACCATCCCGGCGCAGGATTCGCTCAGTGTCAGGTCAGTCGAGTGGATGCGCGAGAACGGCATGGCCGGCGTCGTCAACGGTGTCGAGCACTGGTGGTACTCGAACCATGCCCCGCCAGTGGGTGGCAAGCTCGAGCATGGGCTCCCGACGGCGAAGGCGCCCACCGGATCCGCCGCGTCACGGCGGATCAACGCCAATGCGCTCGCCGGCGCCACGGTCCCTCCGCACCTTCCCGCGCCCGCGAACATGCAGCCGCTCGTCTCGTCGCCGCAGCCCGACGAAGGCGTCTGGAAGCCGACCGGCCGTACCGTCGCCGGCCTGCCCGCCGTGTACACGACGTACTTCCGTCCTGACGCCGTCCACACCAGCCTCGTTGCCGCCGCCATGTGGATGGATACGTCCCTGCTGAGGGCGGTCTTCGTTCCCGGGACCCGACAGCCGCCCGGATCGCCCCTGACCTGGGGAGGCCAGGTTCCACCCGCCGAGTGGCCGAATCTCGTGGCCGCGTTCAACTCGGGGTTCGAGATGCGAGACACCCACGGCGGGGTCTATACGGACGGGCGCATGGTGATCCCGCTCGTCGACGGCGGGGCCGCGTTCGTCGTCGACAAGAGCGGAAAGGCGAACGTCGGGGTCTGGGGACGGGACTTCCAGATGTCGCCGGACATCGCGTCCGTGCGCCAGAACCTCGCGCTGATCGTCGACAACGGCCAGCCGGTGGCCGGCCTGCCCGACAACGCGGACGGGGCGTGGGGCGCGACCCTGGGGAACCGGGTGTTCGTATGGCGCTCCGGCGTGGGCGTGGATCAGAACGGCGGACTCGTCTACGTAGCCGGACCGGGACTCAGCGCCGTGACCCTCGCGATCCTGCTCCAGCGTGCCGGTGCCGTGCGCGCGATGGAGCTCGACATCAACAGCGACTGGGTCACTGGGTACACGTACGAGCAGACGGATCCCGCGAACCCCGGGGCCATCACGGGTGCCAAGCTGCTCCCAACGATGTCGCACAGCAACGACCGCTACCTGCAGCCCTCGGAGAGCGACTTCTTCGCCTTGCTGTCCGCGTACTAGCTGGACCCCTGACCTGGCGAGTCCGGAAGAGGGGCAGTTCAGCTTGGTGGCCGCCCCAGGGTGCTCGTATCTTGGTCCCCTGACGGCGTCGGTCCGACGCCGAGTTGTGAGTCGCCCCTCCCGACGCTAGAGAGTGTCGATGCACGTGCCCGCCAAGCCAGATCTCATGTCGGTCGAGGACGCGATCAAGCTCGGCCACGAGGACGTCGCGGCCCTCATGGCGAAGCACGTGAGTCCGGGGCAGCTGCGGATGCTGAAGCTGCTCGGCTTCGATCGCCTGCTGATCGATCAAGCCGAAGGCATGTACTACGTCGATCAAGGCGGCCGCAAGATCCTCGACTTCTTCGGCGGCTACGGGGCGCTGGGCTTCGGACACAACCACCCGCGGATCCTGGCCGCCGAGCGCGCCTTCAGCGACGCGCGGCGGCATGACATCGCCATCGCGTTCATGTCGCAGTACGCGGCCGTGCTGTCGTACGACCTGGCGCAGGCCTGCCCCGGGGACCTCGACATGGTGTTTCTGTGCGTGTCCGGGTCGGAGGCCAACGAAGCGGCGCTGAAGCTCGGCGAGCGCGTTGCCGGTCGCGGCAAGCCGACCGTTCTGTACGCAGAGCACTCGTTCCATGGCAAGACGCGAGGCGCGCTCGCGGTGTCCGACTCGGACCTCTATCAGGCTGACTTTCAACTACTCCAGACG
>JBKOZX010000359.1:0-3518 GCA_046726115.1 Actinomycetota bacterium
GGATGAACTCGCTCGACTTCCGCGACAGGACGTCAACGAGATGATCCTGCGGGGCCGACCGGTACCGGACGAGCTTGCCGTTCTCCTTAAGCCGGTAGTTGTACTCCGAGTACGGGTTGCCGCCGCTGGTCGGGCTATCCCACTCGTCCCATCCCGGCGGAACGAACGCCGGATCCACCGTGTCGGGATACCCGTTCAGATATTTGCCGAGCAGTCCTGTCCGGTAACCGGAGTCGTGCATCCACGTGGCGAGGGTCGACTTCTCGTCGCCGTTCGCGTGGAACTTCTCGTACCCGCCGGACGGCGGGAGGTTGCCGAGGACGTCGTGCTCGTGCACGTACTGGCCGCGCAGGATCGATGAGCGCGACGGGCAGCACAACGAGTCCGTGACGAAGTAATTCGAGAAGGTCGTGCCCTTCTGCGTGAGCAGCGAGTTGACCTTCGGGAACCGTGACGGGTCGAGGTAGGAGTTGAGGTCGAGGTCGTCGGTGAGGATGAAGACGACATTGGGCTGCTTGCCCGACCTCACCTGCCGCGCCGTCGCGGGCTCCGACGCGCCTGCCGTAATCGGGAGCACGCCGAGCACCGTCCCGATGGCGACACCGACGACGAGCACTCCGGTCCACGCGCGAGGGCGATGTGTGTTCACGGGTTCCACTGTGACGGGCGCCAGTGAGCTGGCGGTCAGGCTCGGATGAGGTGCGGATGATGGACGCGCGCCGGTGCCTCAGCCGGCGAAGTGCTCGATGAGCGCCCGGGCGTAATAGCTCTCCCACGGCCCTGCTGGCTTCTGCTCGGTGTACTCCTTGTCGAGCCGGACGAGCATGTAGACGAGCTCGCTGCGAACCGGCGTCGTGCCGAGCAGGTCGGGCAGCTCGGACAGGTGGACGAGCCAGTCCGCGTACCACGAAGCCCAGTCGTCGTCGGCGCCGTCGACGATCCGGTACACGCGATGGTGCGTCTCGCCTGCCTCATGGAGCAGGTCGCTGATCTTCGTCACGGTGTCGGGCACATGGAAACTCTAGGGTTCGCACCATGGCGCGTCCCGAGGTGTGGACCACCGGCATCCCGTGGCCGGGCGCGATCGAGCGGGCGGCCGCCCGGGCCGAGGCGGCGGGTTTCGACGGGCTCGCGGTCGTCGACTCCCAGAACCTCGCAGGCGACCCCTATGTGGGGCTCGCGCTCGCGGTGCGGGAGACCCAGCGCCTTCGCCTCGGCACCGCGGTGACGAATCCCGTGACGCGCCACCCGGCGGTCACCGCGGCGGCGGCCGTGACGCTGCAGGTCGCGTCGGCGGGCCGGTTCGTGCTCGGGATCGGGCGCGGCGACTCCGCGCTCGCGCACCTCGGCCGGGCGCCGGCGCCGGTCGCGACGTTCGAGCGCTACCTGGCCGTGCTCCAGGCGTACCTGCGCGGCGACGAGATCGCGTTCGACGATCTCGGCTTCCACGAAGGAGTCGCTCCCCCGGTCGAATCGCTCGGCCTTGCGGACGCGCCGGCGGCGAGCCGACTGCATTTCCTTCCGCCGGATCTACCGAAGGTGCCCGTCGAGGTGGCCGCCACAGGACCGCGCGTGGTCGCGGCCGCGGCTCGCCACGCCGACCGGGTGCTGCTCGCGTTGGGTGCCGAACCCGAACGGGTGCGTTGGGGCATCGACACGGTCCGCGCTGCCGGCGGGGCTTCGGTCGGCTCGTTCGTGAACGTGGTCGCGCATCCGGACGTCGATGTCGCGCGGAAGCTGGCGAGCGGTGGCGTCGCCACGTTCGCGCGCTTCCAGGTCATGCACGGCACGGTGAGCGGCCCCGTCGAGCCCGACGAGCGCGACGCGTTCGAAGCGGTCCATGACGCCTACGACATGACTCGACACACACAGGTCGGCTCACCGCAAGCGGCGACGCTCACGCCCGAGTTCATCGACCGCTTCGGAATCGTCGGGACGCCGGACGTGTGCGCGCAGCGGCTCGGCGAGCTCGTCGATCTCGGCCTCGACAAGCTGATCGTGACCGGGCCCACGCTCGGCGCCGACCCGGGTGAGGCGCGGGCCGCGCTCGAGCGCTTCGCCGCCGAGGTGCTGCCGGCCATCGTCTCATGATCTGCTTTCAGGCGCCGTCGCAAGCTCCGGCTCTGCGGCGACGGTCGGCAAAGCCGCCGTCGCCGCGAGCGCCAGGCGTCGGGCTGGGCGTACGATCCGCAGCGTGGACTTTCCCGTGATCTCCGCCGATTCGCACATCACCGAGCCGCCGGACACGTACATCGACCGCATCGACGCCAAGTGGCGCGACCAAGCGCCGCACATGGAGTTCATGGGCGACGACATCGGCGACCTGTTCGTGATCCCCGGCATGAAGACGCCAGTGCCGATGGGTCTCGTCGCCGCCGCGGGTAAGCCGGCCGAGGAGATCCGCGTCGCCGGCGTCCGGTTCGAGAGCCTGCACCGTGGCGGATGGGACCCCGAAGCTCGCCTCGCCGACCAACAGCGCGACGGCGTCGCGGCCGAGGTGCTGTACCCCACCGTCGGCATGCAGCTCTGCAACCACAAGGATTTCGACTACAAGAAAGCGTGCTTCGACGCGTACAACCGATGGATCGCCGAGTACTGCTCGGGCCACGCGGACCGGCTGCTCGGCTGCGGACAGACCGCGATGCGCTCGCCCGAGGAAGGCATCGAGGACCTCAAGGCGATCGCCGCGTTCGGCCTGCGGGGCGTGATGATGCCCGGTAATCCCGCCGTCGAGGACTACGACTCTCCGGTGTACGACGCCTTCTGGGAGACCGCGGTCGAGCTGGGGCTCCCGCTGTCGTTCCACATCCTCACGACGCGCGACACGGCGCCGACACGCGGGCCGCGCATGAACATGTTCCTGTCGGTCGTCCGCGGCTGCCAGGACATCATGGGCACTCTGGTGCTCGGCGGCGTGTTCGAGCGGCACCCGGGCCTGAAGGTCGTCTGCGTCGAGGCGGACGCGGGGTGGGTGCCGCATTACATGTACCGGCTCGACCACGCGTACAAGCGTCACCGCTACTGGCTGCCACCCGGTCAGGAGCTGTCGCGGCTGCCGTCCGAGTACTTCGCCGAGCACATCTACGTGACGTTCCAGGACGACTGGGTCGCGTTCAAGACCGCCGATCTCCTGAATTGGCACCGGCTCATGTGGGCGAACGACTTCCCCCACAGTGACTCGACGTGGCCGTGGTCACAGGAGATGCTCCGGGAACACGCCAGCAGCCTCACCGCCGAGCAGCGCCGCGCCATTCTCTCCGAGAACGCGGCTGCTCTGTACGGAATCGACGCCGCCGCGCTCGCAGCCTGACCCGCATCCGCCGAACCGCCGGATCGCTACCGCCTTATGAGCGCTGCCGGTCGCGGATGACGCTGATGAGGCTGCCGCGGGTGACGATCTCGACCTGGCGAGGGGTCAGGCGATGTCGCATCGCATACGTCTCCCCCTTGCTCTCGTTCACGACTTCGAGCGGCGCGTCGCCCTGCAGCTGCGCCGCCGGGTCGGCGATGGTGAGCAC
>JBKOZX010000360.1:0-4954 GCA_046726115.1 Actinomycetota bacterium
GACCGGACCGTTCGGCAACCCGGTCGACGAAGGCGCGATGTCCGTCTTCACGACGCGCGAGTCGGCCGTCGAGTTCGCCGAGGGCGATCCGTTCGTCGTGAACGGCCTCGTCCGTAGCTGGCGGATCCAGGAATGGCACGAGGGCCTGACCGACCCGTGACCGACGGATGGAGTGGCGGAGGGAGTGGGATTCGAACCCACGGAGGCTCGCGCCTCAATGGTTTTCAAGACCATCCCGTTCGGCCGCTCCGGCATCCCTCCGGGAGCCAGGCTAGGACGGGGGTGCCTCGACGCGGTCGAATCCGCACAGCGGTATCAGCACCTCCGGTACTGCGAACGACCCGTCCGGACGCTGGTAGTGCTCGAAGAGGAACACGAGCGTGCGCCCGACGGCACACGCGGTGCCGTTGAGTGTGTGCACCGGGCGGGTGCCGTCGTCGGCGCGGAAGCGGGTGCCGAGCCGGCGAGCGGAGTAGTCGAGGTAGTTCGAGCACGACGTCAGCTCGCGGTACCGACCTTCGGACGGAAGCCACACTTCGACGTCGTACTTCTTCGCGGCGGCGGCGCCGAGCTCCCCGGTGGCGCAGTTCACGACGCGGTACGGCAGGCCGAGCCCGCCGATGATCGACTCCTGCAACGCGAGGATCGACTCGAGCTCGTCCCATGACCGGTCGGGGTGGACGAAGCTGAACAGCTCTGCCTTGTCGAACTGGTGCACCCGGAAGATGCCGCGCGTGTCCTTACCGTACGTGCCGGCCTCGCGGCGGAAGCACGTCGAGAACCCGCCGTAACGCAAGGGCAACGCGCTCCGGTCGAGGATCTCGCCCCGGTGCAGCGCGGCCAGCGCGACCTCGCTCGTCCCGACGAGGAAGAGCTCGCCGCCGTCGACCTCGTACACCTGGGCGCGGTCGGTCGGGAAGAAACCCGCCTCCTCCATGGCGTGCTCGCGCACGAGCACGGGCGGGACCACTGGCGTGAACCCTACGGCGACGATGCGGCTCGTCACCCACTGCAGGAGCGCGAGCTCGAGCAGCGCTCCTTCGCGCATGAGGTACGCGAACCGGGACCCGCTCATCTCGACGGCCTGCTTCGTCTCGACGAAGCCGATCCGGGCGCCGAACTCGTCGTGGTCGAGCGCCGGCGCATCGCCCGGATCGCCCACCACCCGGAGCACTTCGTTCTCGCCTTCTCCCCCGTCGGGCACGGACGCGTCGGCGGGATTCGGCACCTGGAGCACGAGGTCGCGCAGCCGCGCCTCCGCGTCGGCGAGAAGCGGCTCCTTGGCGGCGAGCTCGTCCTTGAGCGCGCTCGCGGCTGCGATCTTCGCGTCTCGCTGGTCCGCCGCCGCCCGGCCGATCTCCTTCGACGCCGCGTTCTGGCGCGCCCGTAGCTCCTCGACCTCGGTCAACAGCCGGCGCCGGGCGTCGTCGGCCTCGATGACCCCATCCAACAGACCCTCGGCGACCCGCTTGCGCTCGATGCCGGCCCGGTACTCGGGCTCGTCACGCAGTCGCTTGACGTCGCTCACGCCGGCTCGCCGGGCGGCGCGACGCGGCTGCGCAGCTCGTCGACCCACTGCGCGGCCTGACGCCAGGCTTTGCCGGCCGCCGCGCGGCGCTGTTGCGCCTCCTCTTCACCGGCGACCGGATATGAGCCGAGGAACTTCACATCGGCTTGCTTCGCCGCAAGGTTGCGGAGGCAGTCGGCGACGAGCTCGTCGGCGACGTGTCCCGAGAAGTCGATGAAGAAGCAATAGTCGCCGAGGCTGCGCTTGGTCGGGCGCGACTCGAGCTTCGTCAGGTTGATCGCGCGCGCGGCGAACTCCTGGAGGATCGCGAGCAACGAGCCCGGTCGGTCCTCGGACTGGAAGCACACGATGCTGGTCTTGTCGTGCCCGGTGGGCGCGGGGATCCCGTGCCCGACGAGCACGAAGCGCGTCTGGTTCTCGGGATGGTCCTCGATCTCGGTAGCAATGAGCTCGAGGCCGTTCAGCCGGGCACCGAACGCGGTGCCGATCGACGCCCGGCTGCGATCCTCGCCCCGCGCCACCTGGGCCGCGGCTTCGGCCGTCGAGTTCGTCACGATGCTGTCGGCGTCGGGCAGCTTGCTCGCCAGCCACACGCGGCACTGCCCGAACGGGCTGGGGTGCGACAGCACGGTCCGGATGTCGTCGAGCTTCGCCCCCGGAAGCGCGCACAGGTTGAGCGAGACCGGCAGATCGATCTCACGCTGGACAAGCAGGTCGGTGTCGAAGGCCAGTGTGTCGAGGGTGACCGTCACCGTGCCCTCGATGGAGTTCTCGATCGGGACGAGCCCGACGTCAGCTTCGCCGCGCTCGACGGTGCTGATCACGTCGGGCACCGACCGCAGCGGGCTCAGCTCCTCGTCGGCGAGATCGGGCTGGGTCAGGACGGCCTCTTCGGCAAACGTGCCGTGAGGACCGAGGAATCCGACGCGCGTCACGCAGAGATCGTACCGGCGCGCTTGCCGAAGCCCGCTTGTTTCAGGTGTCGGGCTGTGGCCGGAACAGCAGAGCGTAGACGCGGCCGAGAAGGTCCTCCGGCACGACGTCGGGGTTGACCAGCCTTCGGAGCGTTATCCCCTGCGACAGTGCAACGACCACGATTGCGAGGTCTTTCGCGGGCATTGGGAGCTCGACGTCACTGTGCGCAGCCCCTTCGATGATGAGTTCGGTGATGTTCGACATTTCCTCGCGCCACCGGTCCGCAAACCGAGGCGCGTACTCCGGATGGCGGGCAATGTAGATGTCGAGCTCGAGTCCGAGCAGGTACACCGCTCGATCGCGCTCGACGACGTCGGCGAACGCGCGGGCGCCCTTCATCGCCTGCTCCTCGAGGCTGTCCGTGCTCTCCATGAGGTCGTCGGCGACGTGGAGCATCGGCTCGTTCAGGCGGTCGTCCATCACGGCCTGGAAGAGGTCTTCCTTGCTGTCGAAGTTCGAGTAGACCGCGCCCTTGGTGAGACCGGCTTCTTCAGCGACCTCGTCGAGGGATGCGGCCAGGACCCCGCGGCGGGCGAAGACGGTGGCGGCGGCGTCGATGAGCTGGGCGCGGGTGCGCGCCTTCTTCTCTTCGCGCGTGGGACGGGCCGGTGTCGATGGACGTGCGATCACGTCAGGCTGCCACGCCCCGCCCGCCGGCATCGTGCTCTCCGGCCTGCTTGGCGGTGTGCGCCTCGCGGAGCGAGGCCAGCAGCCGCTCGTAGCCCAGCCGCTTCAGCAGCCAGGCCTGGGCCTCCCGCTTGCCGATCGGGGTGATCTTCTCGGGGGCGCTCGTCTTCGTGGTGCTCATGGGGCCTCCAGTGATACCCAGCGGTATCCGATACCAGTGAGTATCCAATACCCGTCGGTATCTGTCAACCCCTCCCCGCCCCTGGCAATTCCCGCACGGCTCTCATGCCCCGAATCGTGAGGAAGACCTAGACCCCGTCGCCTCCGTTCCGTACGATTCCCTCCGACGGGTACGCGTGGACAAGCAAGGCAGGGAATGCATGCGGCAGGATCGGGTGGGGATTCCTCGTTTCGTCTACGCAATCTTGGTCGTCGCGCTCGTTGGGCTGCCGCTTGTCGCGGCCGCGTGCGGCGGAGGCGACGGCAAGAAGACCACGACGTCGACGACCGAGACCACGGTCGCCGGCCAGCAGCAGGGCGGCGGCAGCGGAGGTGGCGGCGGATCGGCGTCCACCGGCGGTGGCGGCGCGGCCACCACTGGCGGCGTAGCTACCACGACCGGCGGCGGGACGATCGTGACCGGCCTCACGTTCACGACAATCGGACCGATCACGGGCCTGACGTTCCAGACCGCACCGTGACGTAGTCCGCTCGCTGCGGAACGCGCGCCGGCGTCCTTGGCGCCGCGCTCGACCGCTCGCGCGGGACCGGATAGGAAGGGGGCCGTGACCCCCATCACGCAGACGCCCGAGTGGAACGCGCTGCGCGACCACTACGAGCAGATCGAACGCACGCACCTGCGCCAGCTGTTCGCCGACGACGCGAAGCGCGGCGAGACGATGACGCTCGAGGTGGACGGCGTCTATCTCGACTACTCCAAGAACCGCATCACCAGTGAGACGATCCCGCTCCTCGTCGCCCTCGCCGAGCGGGCGGGCCTGCGGGCACGAATCGACGCCATGTACGCGGGCGAGAAGATCAACGTGACCGAAGATCGCGCGGTCCTGCACGTCGCGTTGCGCGCTCCGGAGGGCGAGCACATCGTCGTGGACGGCACGGACGTCGTCCCCAAGGTGCACGCGGTCCTCCGCAAGATGTCCGCGTTCGCCGACACGGTGCGCTCGGGCGAGCACTCCGGCCACACCGGACGCCGGATCCGCAATGTGGTCAACATCGGCATCGGCGGCTCCGATCTCGGGCCCGCCATGGCCTACGAGGCGCTGAAAGGATTCAGCGACCGCGACCTCACGGCGCGCTTCGTGTCGAACGTCGACGGCATCGACATCCACGAGTCGCTGCGCGACCTCGACCCGGAAGAGACGCTCTTCGTCGTCTGCTCGAAGACGTTCACGACGCTCGAGACGCTCAGGAACGCACGCACCGCTCGGCAGTGGTTGCTCGCCTCGCTCAAGGACGACGCCGCCATCGCCGCGCACTTCGTCGCCGTGTCGACCAATGCCGAGAAGGTGGCCGAGTTCGGCATCGACACGGCGAACATGTTCGAGTTCTGGGACTGGGTCGGAGGCCGCTACTCGATGTGGTCGGCGATCGGGTTGTCGGTGATGATCGCGATCGGGCCGGATCGATTCGGTGAGTTGCTCGCAGGCGCGCACGCCATGGACGAGCACTTCCGGACCGCGCCCTTCGCGGTCAACATGCCCGTCCTGCTCGGGCTCATCGGCCTCTGGTACATCGATTTCCACGGCGCCGAGACCGTCGCGATCCTGCCCTACAGCCAGTACCTGTGGCGGCTCGCCGCCTACC
>JBKOZX010000361.1:0-14677 GCA_046726115.1 Actinomycetota bacterium
CACCACGAAGCCCGTCCCGTCCTTGGCGACGAACGGGTCGAGGGGCAGCACATCGGGGTTGCCGACCCACAGGACGCGGAAACCTCCGTTCTGCTGCTCCGATCCGAGGAACGCGAGCGCGTCGGGCCAGTCCCCATCCGGGGCGCCCCAACGGCCGTCGCCGGCGTCGGCGACGAAGCTGATCATTCCGAGCACGAAGCCGGCGGCGGCCAGCGCCGCGACCGCCTGCCGGCCGCCGAAGCCGAGCCGTCGCACGTCTTCGACGAACACGCTCACGCCGAGCCCGGCGGCAAGCGCGATGCCCAGGGCGGCGAGAGAGAGTCCGGCCTCCGGCGCCGGGACCGACACATCCGGCGCGAAACGCGCCGGGAGCCAGACCAGTCCCCAGCCGACGAGCGCCATCATCCACGCGCGCGTCGCCCACGTGAAGCGCGGCCCCCGACCGAGGAGGAGCGCGAGCCCGGCTGCGGCCAGCAGCCCCCACGCCGCCCATCCCCCGCCGGCGGGGCCGGTGGAGAAGCGCAGCACCTCCGAGAGGTCGAGCTGGGGGCGGAACGCGAAGCCGAGCGCGGCGGTGTCGCTCCCGACCCCGAGCAGGCTCACCGACCACGGCAACAGCAGCACCGTCGCCAGGACGCCGGCAACGACCGTCGCCGCGAGCATGCGCACGCTGAGCCGGAAGCCGCCCACGAGCGGCGCAACGAGCATGACCGACGCGGCGACCGCGATCGGCAGGAGAGGCGCGAGCGGGTACCACGCGGTCGTCAACGTCAGGAGCGCGCCGAAACCGAACAGCGCGGTCGTCGCGCGTCGACGCGGCTGCCCTCCTCCCACCCGTTCGGCGTAGCGGAGGGCGAGCACCACGAGGAACGGCCCTAGCGCGAACAAGACGAGTGGCCCGAGCCGCCCGTTGGCGACGGCGTTCCGCGGGACGGGGTTGATGGCGTATGCGAGCGCCGCGACGACGGCGGCGCCCGGTGTCTGCGTCACGTGGCGCGTCAGCCGGTACGCGCCGAGGCCGCCGATCGGGAAGGCGAGGACCACGACGAGCGTGCGAGCCAGCCCACCGGCACCGAAGAGCGCCGTGCTGAGGCCGGCCATCACCACGAGTCCCGGCGGCGCGGCGGTCGACGAGCCGAGTCCCGTGTAGCGCCAGCCGGAGGCGAACGTCGACAGGAAGTCGGCGATCCCGGGCCAGCGGGCGAATGTTCCGACGGCGGGGACTCCGCCGGTGATCAGCCCGCGCGAGCCAATGAGCCACACGAGAGCGAGGACGGCAGCGAGCGCGAACAGCGGTTGGCGCGCACCGGAGCTCGCCGCGCTCACGGCGGAGCGGCTCGCGTCGGCGAGCGAGCGCACGCGATCGTCCGTCGCGACGTGCTCGGCGACGAATCCCCGCATGCGAGTGCCCCGTACCTGGAGCTCGAGCAGATCGCGGTCCTCGACCCGCCGACCGCGCCGCGCCTTGCGCCGTGCGCGGCGGACCTCACCGAAGTGCCGAATGTTCCACCACCACGCACCGAGCGCGGAGCGGACGCGGCCACGGCGCAGCGCGACGGTCAGCACGATCGCCTCGAAGAACGAAGTGACGACCCCCACCGGGACCACCCAGAGCAACGTGCGCGGCGCCGCCAGGGTCAGCACGGTCCGAATGCGGTTCCGCGCCATGAGGACGGGATTGGGCGCGGGGCCGTTGCCACGACCGCCCGCATTCTCGCGATGCCGCACCCGCGCGTCCGGTGCGACCATCACCCGGGCGCCGTCCAGGCGGGCGCGCCAGCAGAGGTCGATGTCCTCGGCGCCCGGGAACGTCGCGGGGTCGAAGCCGCCGAGCTCGTGGAACAAATCGGTGCGCACGAGCATGACGACGTCCGACACGTAGAAGACGTCGCGCACGCCGTCGTGCTGCTCCTGGTCGAGCTCGCCGGGCTCGATCCCCGTGTGCGGTGTGCCGAACCGGTCGATGCTGCGACCCACCTCCAGCAGCACGTCGGGGTTGTCGGCGTCGACGAGCTTCGGGCCGACGATGCCGGCGTTCGACCGGTACGCCTCCTCGAGCATCAGTCGCACCGCCGCCGGCTCGAGGACGACGTCGTCGTGGCAGATCAGGAGGTAGTTCGCGTTCCGGACCGCGTACGGGGCCTCGTTGGCGGCCCGGGCGAAGCCGGCGTTGGGTACCCGGCGGACGAACGCGTCCGGGAGGGTGGCGGCGACGCGGGCAGCGGGGTCGTCGCCCAGGCCGACGGCGACGACCAGCACCGCGAGGCTCGGATAGTCCTGCTGGGCCCGGGAGTGGAGGGTCTGGTCGAGCCTCGGCCCCGCCTTCCAGGTGACCACGACCGCCGCCACCGTCGGTACCTCGACGCGGGCCCCGGCACCGCCGTCGCCGTAGCCCGGGAGTGACTGCGTGCCGGGCGAATCCGCCGTCGCCATGATTGCGGCGGAGCATACAACTGGGCTCTGTGATCGTGACCCCGATCACGAGTGCTTGCAATTGTTTATCTTTACCGCTATCGTGGCAAGCGTCGAGGTCGGCGCCGCCGTGGCCCCCTCGATCGATCCCCGGCCCCACCCCCAGGGGCACGCCCAGGCAAGGAGACACCAGGATGGACATCGACCCTGGCAAGACCCTCAAGGACGCCGCGTACATCACCGTCGGCGTCGGCGTCACCGCCTTCCAGCAGGCACAGGTCCGCCGGCGTGAGGTGCAGAAGAAGCTGACCGAGCAGGCCAAGGAGACCACCGCGCTCCTCGGGACCCGGGCCCAGGACGGCCGGGTCAAGCTCGAGTCCGAGCTCCAGCGCCTCTCCCAAGACGTGCGCGAGAAGGCCGGCGCCGCTCGCGTCGACCTCACCGGCCGGGTCGAGCCGCTCGTCGGCGACCTGCGCCAGCGGGTCGAGCCGCTCGTCGAGCAGCTGCAGACCGTGCCCGCGCAGGTGAAGCAGGCCGTCGAGGCGGGCGCCACCCGGGCCAAGGAGCTCGTGAACCGAGCCGCCTGACGCCTGTCCCTCCCCCCGCGACTCAGCCCCCGGAATCCTGGGGGCTGAGTCGCGCGTGGCGACCAGTACATTCGCAATCGTGCTCGCAGCGCTGGCAGGCGGCGTCGGGGCCGCCCGGTTCCTCCGGGGGCTCGTGCAGGTCGTCCCACCCGAGGACATCACCGTCGTCGTGAACACCGGGGACGACGACTGGTTCCACGGGCTCCTCGTGTGCCCGGACCTCGACACCGTGACGTACACGCTCGCGGGCGCCGAGAACCCCGACACCGGCTGGGGATTGGCGGGAGAGACGTTCGCGACGATGGACGCGCTCGACCGCTATGGCCTGCCGACGTGGTTCCGCCTCGGCGACCGCGACCTCGCCACACACCTCTACCGCCACCAACGGCTGCGCGCCGGCGCGCCGCTCTCGACCATCGCGACCGAGATCGGCGCCGCGTGGAGGGTGCGCTCGCGACTTCTGCCCATGAGCGACGACCGGGTCGCGACCAGGATCGACGTCCGAGGCGGCGACGGGTCCGTCACGGAGCTCCGCATGCAGGAGTGGTTCGTGCGCGAGCGGGCCGAGCCGCCGGTGGCTGCCGTGCGCTTCGAAGGCGTGGACGGCGCCGAAGCCGCGCCGGGGGTCCTCGAGACGCTGGCGGCGGCCGAAACCATTGTCGTGTGTCCGAGCAACCCGGTCATCTCGATCGGGCCGATTCTCGCCGTGCCCGGCGTGCGTGACGCGCTCCGTCGCCGGCGTGACCGCGTCGTCGGCGTGAGCCCGATCATCGCCGGCGTCCCCGTGAAAGGACCGGCCGACCGGCTCATGGGGCCGCTCGGTATGGAGATCTCGTGCGTGGGCGTCGCCCGCGCCTACCGCGACTTCTGCTCGGCGCTCGTCATCGATGCCGGCGACGCGGGGCGCGCGGCGGAGGTCGAAGCCCTCGGGGTTCACGCCGTGGTCACCGACACACTCATGCGCGACGCCCGGGTCGCCGCCGCCCTCGCGCGCAACACGCTCGACGCCGTCGCCTGAATGCCCCCGCTGACCGTCTTCCCCATCGAGGGCATGCCCGAGGTCCGGTCGGGCGACGTCCTCGCCGAGTTGCTGGTCGCCGCTGCACGCGCCCAGGACACGCCGCTGGAGGCGCGTGACTGCCTCGTGGTGACGCAGAAGGTGGTGTCGAAGGCCGAAGGACGGGTCGTGCCGCTCGACGCGTCCGATCCGGTGGCGCGTCGGGAGCTCGTCGAGTCCGAGTCGGTGCGCGTTCTCCGCCGGCGCGGCGACCTCATCATCAGCGAGACCCGCCACGGGTTCGTGTGCGCGAACGCGGGCATCGACCTCTCGAACGTCGACGACGGCTACGCCGCGCTCCTTCCTGTCGACTCCGACCGGTCGGCGCGGCGCATCCGCGACGGCGTCCGGGCACACGCCGGCGTCGACGTGGCCGTGATCGTGTCCGACACGTTCGGGCGCGCGTGGCGAATCGGACTCACCGACGTGGCCATCGGTGTCGCCGGCCTCGCCGCCGTGGTCGACCTGCGTGGCCAGCACGACGCCCACGGGCGCGAGCTCCAGGTCACCGAGGTCGCCCTCGCGGACGAGATCGCCGGCGCGGCGGAGCTCGTGAAGGGCAAGGCCGCGCGCGTCCCGGCGGCGGTCGTGCGCGGGCTCGACCAGGGCTGGTTCCGCGACGGCTCGGCACGCGAGCTGGTCCGCCCGCCGGGCGAAGACCTGTTCCGCTGATGACCGGGCGCGTCCCCACGTTCATCGAAGCCCGGCGGTCGATCCGTGCGTTCCTCCCCGACCCGGTCCCGCGTGCGGATCTCGACCGGCTCGTCGAGGCGGCGTGCCTCTCGCCGGCGCCGCATCACTCCCGCCCGTGGCGGTGGGTGATCGTCGACACGGCCGAGAGCAAGGCCGCGCTCGCCGAGGGCATGGGCAACCGATGGCGTCGGGACCTGGACGGCGACGGGACGCCCGCGGCTCGCGTGGACGAGCTCGTCGCCGCGTCGCACGGCAAGCTCACCGGCGCGCCGGCGCTGGTCCTCGGGTGCCTCACGTGGGAGGGACTCGACCGCTATCCGGACGAAGCGCGGCAGCTCGCGGAGTGGGGCATGGCGCTCCTCTCGCTCGGCGCCGCCGTCGAGAACCTGATGCTGGCGGCCACCGACGCCGGGTTCGCGTCGTGCTGGGTGGCGGCACCGATCTTCTGCCCCGCCGAAGCTCGGGACGCGCTCGCGCTCCCACGCGGCTGGTTGCCGCACGCGCTGGTCCTCGTCGGGCGGCCCGACCCCGCGTACGTCAGCCGCGACCGCCCGCCGGTCCCGCTCGACGACCTGCGCGCGTTCAGCTGACCGGCCGGCGTGCGACGACCGCCCGGAGTCCCTCCGGTGAGCGCTCGGTGCCGAAGGACGATCGAACGGTCGCGTCGAGCCCGTGCTTCCCGAGCAGGAGCGGGACGAGCGAGGTGTCAATGAGCACGTTGTCGTGGCGTTCGTCGTCGCGGCGCCACGAGCCGTCACCGTGCCGGAGGAAGGTTGTCATCTCCCGGACAAACCGGTTCGGCGCAGGTACCGACGTCTGCGTGACGATCGCCCAGTCCTCACCGACCCGGCCCGAGCTCGGAGCGTCCCGTCGAGCTTCCCCCCACTCGAGGTCGCACAGGTCGATGGCAAGCACTCCGCCGGGTCGGAGCGCGCGTGCGATCGCGACGAGCGACCGTTCGATCGCGGATTCGTCGGGGAGATAGTTCAGCGCGTGCCCGACGCCGACGATCGCGTCGGCTTCTGGCAGAGGATCATCCGGGAGGACGAGTCGGCGGATGTCTTCCGCGTCGGACGCGACCTCCTCGCGGGCGAGGTCGAGCATCGCCGGAGAAGCGTCGGATGCGACAACCCGATGTCCGGCATCGAGGAGATACCGCGTGAGCAGACCGCTTCCGCACCCCAGTTCCAGGACGAGGCCGTGCCGCTCCCGTACGGGCGCGAGCAAACTCATGATTCCCGGTGCGCACGCATCTGCGTGGAACCCGAAGCCGAGGTGGTGAACGAGCGCGAGGTCACGCCGGTAGTAGTGAGCGTCGGCGGTCTCCATACGACCATGCTCGTGGCTCGGGACCACAGGCGTCGACTCTCCCCGCCGTGGACTACCGGCGAGAGCCGACGGGCGCGGCGCGGAACCAGTCGATCGTGCGCTGCAAGCCGTCCTCGAGATTCGTCCACGGCTCCCACCCCAGGTGGATGGCGGCGCGACCGGGATCGAGCGCCGAGCGCTTCAGCTCTCCCCTGCGCTCCATGCCGTACCGGGCCGGTTCCTCGAAGCCGACGAGCCGCGCCATCGTGTCGAACAGGCGTTGGACCGTCGTCTCGACTCCGGTCCCGACGTTGAGAACGAGCCCGCTCCCCTTGTCGGCGGCGCGCACGAACGCGTCGACGACGTCGTCGACATACACGAAGTCGCGCGTCTGCTGCCCGTCGCCGAAGATCGTCGGACGCACGGGCTCGAGCAGCTGCCCGGCGAAGATGGCGATCACGCCCGCCTCGCCGTGGGGGTCCTGGCGCGGGCCGTACACGTTGGCCAGGGCGAGCACCGAGTACTCCAACCCGCGCACCTCGCGGTAGTAGTGGAGGTAGTCGCTCGCCGCCTTCTTCGACACGCCGTACGGCGATGCCGGTCGCTGCGGGTGCGCCTCGCTCACCGGCAATTCTTCGGGCACGCCGTAGAGCGTGCCGCCCGAGCCGGCGAACACGATCTTGCGCACCCCGGACTCGACGGCGCCTTCGAAGACGTTGAGCGAGCCGTGGATGTTGACCTCGGCGTCGAACGTGGGACGCGCCACGGACTCCCGCACCGATGCCTGCGCCGCGAGGTGGAAGATCGTGTCGGGGCGGCGGCGGACGATCAGGTCGCTGATGTCCGGCCGGCGGATGTCGAGACGGTGGAACGTGAAGCGCCGGTCGCGTCGCGCCCGCGCGTCGCTCAGGTTCGCCAGGGTGCCGGTCGAGAGGTCGTCGACGGCGTCGACGTCCCAGTTTTCAGCCAGCAGCCGGTCGACGAGGGTGGAGCCGATGAACCCGGCGCCGCCCGTGACGAGGGCTCTCACTGCGACGAGACCTGCACGGGCACGCGGGCGCCGGACAGCCTCGATCCGGCGGCGACGACCGCGGCCGCGCCGATGATCGTGCCGGCGGCCGCGACGACACCCGGCTCGAGCACCGCGTCGGGGCCGAGCACCGCGTCCACCGCTTCGGCGCCCTTCTCGAGGCACGCCCCGTCGAGCAGGACCGAGCGCAGGACGCGCCCGCCGGGCCCGACCGAGCACCCGTGACCGAGCACCGACTGGCTCACGTGCGCGCCGGCGGCGACGGTGGTGCCGGGACCGAGCAGGACGGGTCCCTCGACGCGAGCGTCATCGGCGATCGAGACGGCGCCCTGGCGCCACACGCCGGGCGCGGTCTCGACGGCGCCGGGCGCCGGCGTCGTACCGAGCGCGCCGGCCAGCACGTCGCGGTGCGCCTGGAGGTACTTCTCCGGCGTCCCGATGTCGATCCAGTACGCGTCGCTCTGCAACGCGAACAACCGGCCGGGGCGATCGAGCATGCGCGGAAACGTCTCGCGTTCGATCGAGACCGTCAAGCGGGACGGGATGCGATCGAGCACCGACGGCTCGAGCACGTAGGTGCCCGCGTTGATCCAGTGGCTCGGCACCTTCCCCGGGAGCGGCTTCTCGACGAACGCCATGACCTCGCCGCTCGGACGCGTCGGCACGACGCCGAACGCCGATGGATCATCCACCCGGCACAGGTGGATCGTCGCCTCGCCGCCGTGCGCGTCGTGGAACCCGACCATCTCGGTGAGGTCGAGCGTCGTGAGGACGTCGCCGTTGCATACGACGAACCGCTCGCTGATGCCGGCGACCTCCGCCGCGTAGCGGATCCCGCCCGCCGTGCCGAGCGGCTCGTCCTCGACCGCGTACCGGAGAGTGAGATCGCCGAAGCGGTCGTCGGGAAAGCGCGCGCGGAAGGCGTCCGGGAGGTACCCGAGCGAGAGCACGACCTCGTCGATGCCGTGCCGGGCCAGCCAGCTCAGCTGGCGCTCGAGGAACGGCTCGTTCGCGACGGGGAGAAGCGGCTTCGGCGTCGTGTACGTGAGCGGGCGGAGCCGGGTGCCCTCGCCACCCACGAGGACGATCGCCCTCACGATGAAGGTGGTACGGCGGGTGTCGAGGGCGCGGTGGTGTACGGGCTCTCGTCACTCGGGACGTTCTTCGAGTTGGGCGGCGGCCCGACGGCCGGATCGGCCGACAGGGACTCGAGCGTGGTGCCGGCGGGTCCGAAGATCAGGGAGATCTGGTCCTTGTCCTTGGGTTGGTAGCTGGACGGGTCGCCCGAGTGCTTCTTGCCGTTCACGTACCAGGTCAGCGTGCCCTTCTTCTTCGTGCCGTCGGCCTGCGTGCACTCGTCGCCGTTCTTCACCTGCACGCGCTTGCCGTCGGCGCCGGGCCACAGGTTGAGCGAGTCCGAGCCCGCCGACCACCCGCCGTAGTCGAAGAAGCGCCCGACGGTCGCGTTGCTCCCGCTCTCGGACGAGTTGAACGGGGGGATGTGGATGAGACCGTCGCCGTGGGAGTGGATGCCGACTCGGATCTGGCTGTTGTCGGCCTTGGTCTCGAACGCGGGCGCCGGAGGTTGCCACACGCCGCAGACGTTCACGTCGAGCGAGGCGTGCCAGTGGTCACCGGCCTCTCCCGTGGCCGGGTTCCCGGCGCGGGGTGCGGCCGAGGCCTCGTCGCGGCGGCTCGCGACCGTCCAGACGACCAGGACGACGCCGATCACGGCGACCATCGCGATCCCGACGTTCCAGCCGAACGAGCCCCCGCGGCGCTTGGGTTTGCGGTAACGAGCCCGGGCCTGGGCGCGGGCGGAGCGGCTGCGAGACTTCGGCAAAATCCTCCTGTCGCCGTCGCAAGTCCGGCTTTGCGGCGAGGGGCGGCAACGCCGCCGTCGCCACGACAATGCCGAGATTACCCGGTCACCTGTGGGGGCTTCGGTCGGCGCCGCAGGCCGTGGTCGGCCATGGCGAGCCCCGCCCGGACCGTGAGGAACACGGCCGCGAACGGCAACGCGAGACGCCGCGCGCCGTGCCACCGCTTCGCCGCAAAGCGGTACAGCGACCGGTGGTGCTCGGCGATCATGCGGTAGGGATGCTTGGCCGTCGTCGCACCCTGGACGTGCGTCACGGTCCCGCCCGGCTCGTAGGCGATGCGCCACCCGCTCCGCTGGAGCTGCCAGCAGAGATCGACGTCCTCGACGTACATGAAGTAGCGCTCGTCCCACCCGCCGACCCCCTGCAGCGCGTCGCGCCGCAGCCAGACGGCAGCCCCCGAGACCCAGTCGACGTCGCGGGGACGGCAAGGGTCGGCGTCGAGTTGCCGGTATCGCCGGGTGTACGGGTTGGTCGGCCACACCAGCCCGAGGACACCGTGGCCAACGGCGTCTCCGACGCGCGGAACCGAGCGCGCCGACGGGTAGATGGAGCCGTCGGTGTTGCGGATCATCGGGCCGACGGCGCCCAGGTCGCCCTCGGCTGCGAAGCGCCCGACCGCGGCGGCGGCCGTACCTGCCTGTACCTCGATGTCGGGGTTGCAGACGGCGACGACGGGCGCGTCAGTGGCCGCGATCCCGAGGTTGGCCGCCCGGGCGTAGCCGACGTTCCCGCCCGCGTCGAGCACGGTGACGGTCGGCAGCGAGCGGGCGACCTCGGCCGCCGAGCCGTCGGACGACCCGTTGTCGACCACCACGACCTGGGGCGGACCGCCGGCGCTCGTGTCCGCGAGCAGCGACCGGACGCACTCGCAGAGCGCGCGGCCCGCCTCATAGTTGATGACGACCGCGGCCCAACGGGACTCGACGTCGCTCCCCGCCACTAGTCGACGAACCGGTACTTCACGAGCGTCCACAGGGCGACGACGCCGTCCTGCCAGGTGATCTTCTTGCCTTCGTCAGGCTCGCGCCCCGCATACGAGATCGGGACCTCGTAGATGCGAATCCCCCGGCGCAGCACCTTGGCCGTGAACTCCGGCTCGAAGTCGAACCGGTCGGCCTCGATCCGGATGCCGTCGAGCACGTCGCGCTCGAACAGCTTGTAGCACGTTTCCATGTCGGAGAGCGTGCTGTTGTAGAGCACGTTGGTGACGAGCGACAGGAAGCGGTTCCCGACCCAGTGCAGGAACAACATGTTCCGGCGCTCACCGGTAAAACGCGAGCCGTAGACGACGCGTGCGCGCCCCTTGAGCACGGGGGCGAGCAGCCGGGGCCAGTCCTCGGGGTCGTATTCGAGGTCGGCGTCCTGCACGAGCACGAGATCGCCGGTCGCGATCTCGAGCCCGGTGCGAATCGCCGCCCCCTTACCGCGGTTCGCCGCGTGCTTGCGGACCCGGACGGTGCTGTCCGCCAGCTGGGTCAGCACGGCGGCGGTGCCGTCGTCGCTGCCGTCGTCGACGATCACGATCTCGCGGTCGACGGGCAGCTCCACCGACCGCATCCTGCGCACGATCTCCGCGACCGTGCTGCGCTCGTTGAAGACGGGAACGATGACCGAGAGCTTGCGGATGCGTTTGGCGCCCGCTGCGTCGTCCCTAGGACCGGCCTCGCTCACGTTCCCTCCCGAACCACTCGTAGGTGCGGGCGAGACCTTCGCGGAGGTCGACCTCGGGATGCCAGCCGAGAATGTCGGCCGCGAGGCTGATGTCGGGCCGCCGCCGCACGGGATCGTCCACCGGGAGCGGCTCGAAGAGGATCTCGGAGCCCGAACTCGTGACGTCGCGCACGACGTGTGCGAGGTCGAGGACGGTGAACTCGTCGGGGTTTCCGATGTTCATCGGACCGGTCCAGTCCGAGTCGAGCAGGGCCAGGATCCCGCGCATCTCATCATCGACGTAGCAGTACGACCGCGTCTGCATCCCGTCGCCGTAGACGGTGAGCGGCTTGCCGTCCATGGCCTGCACGAGGAAGTTCGAGACGACGCGGCCGTCGCCGGGACGGAGACACGGACCGTACGTGTTGAAGATGCGCACGATCTTCACGTCGAGGTCGTGCGTGCGGTGGTACGCCATCGCCAGCGCCTCGGCGAAGCGCTTGGCCTCGTCGTACACGCCCCGGGGCCCGACCGGGTTCACGTGGCCCCAGTACTGCTCGGGCTGCGGGTGCACCTGCGGGTTTCCGTAGATCTCGCTCGTCGACGCGAGCAGATACCGCGCGCCGGTGGCCTTGGCGAGACCGAGCGTGTTGTGCGTGCCGAGCGAGCCCACCTTGAGCGTCTTGATGGGGTACTCCAGGTAGTCGCGGGGGCTGGCCGGGCTCGCGAAGTGCAGGACGGCGTCCACGCCACCGTCGACCCCGAAGAACTGCGTGACGTCGTGCTCCTTCAACTGGAACGCCCCCTGGTCGAGGAGATCCTCGATGTTCTCCATGCGGCCCGTGAGCAAGCTGTCGACGGCGAGGACGTCCCAGCCCCGGCCGAGGAGCGCGCGGCAGAGGTGGGAGCCGAGGAATCCGGCGCCACCCGTGACGACCGCGCGCGGCATCAGCGCCCGAGGCCCTGGTACGTGAAGCCTCGCTTGCGCATGGCGGCCGGGTCGAGGAGGTTGCGGGCGTCGACGATGCGTTGCGAGCGCATCAGGTGAGCGACCCGGTCGAAGTCGAGCCAGCGGAACTCGTCCCATTCCGTGAGCACCACGACGACGTCGGCGTCGGCGCACGCCTCGTACGCGTCCGCGACCACGTCGAGATCAGCGAACCCTCGGGCGCGCTCACCCGCGACCGGGTCGTAGGCCCGGATCGCGGCGCCTTCAGCTGCGAGACTCGCCGCCACGCCCAGGGCGGGCGAGTCCCGCAGGTCGTCGGTGTTGGCCTTGAACGTGAGACCCCACAGGCCGACGCGCTTCCCGGCGAGCTCGGACCCCACTGCGCTTCGGATCTTGTCGACGATGCGTTCGTGCTGCAGCTGGTTCACCTCGGCCACCGCGGACAGGAGGCGGAACTCGTAGCCTGCTTGCCCGGAGGTATAGAGGAGCGCGGACACGTCCTTCGGGAGGCACGACCCGCCGAAGCCGGGCCCGGGATGCAGGAACTCGAAGCCGACGCGGGGGTCGTAGCCGATGCCCAGCGCGACCTCGCGCACGTCGGCGCTGACCGCCTCGCACAGGTTGGCGATCTCGTTGATGAACGACACCTTCGTGGCAAGAAAGGCGTTCGAGGCGTACTTGATCAGCTCGGCCGACGCCGCGTCCGTGACGAGGATCGGTGCCCTGAGGCTGCGGTAGAGCTCGGAGACCCGTACCGCGACGCCGGTCTCCTGGCAGCCGATCACCACGCGGTGCGGCTCGAGGAAGTCCCGCACGGCCGCACCTTCCCGGAGGAACTCGGGATTCGACGCGACGCCGATCGAGCCGGTCGGGACGCCGGCGTCGGCAAGGAGCCGCTCTACGAACGCGGTCGTCCCGACGGGCACGGTCGACTTGTTGATGACGACCGACCCCGGTTGCAGCACGGGTGCGATCTCGCGCACGACGTCCTCGATGATCGACAGGTCGGCGGCGCCTTCGTCGTTGGGTGGCGTCGGAACGCAGAGGAAGACGTACTCGGCGGTCCGGGCGGCGGTGGCGGCGCCGACGACGAACGTGAGCCGGCGCGCCGCGAGCCCTTCGGCCACGAGTGCGGGGAGGCCCTCCTCGAGCACCGGCACCTCGCCCTTGCTCAGCCGCGCGACCTTCTCGCTGTCGACGTCGCCGCACACGACGTCGTGGCCCAGGCGCGCGAAGCACGCCGCGGTGGTCAGCCCGACGTACCCGCCTCCGACGACCGCGATCGCGCTCATGAGTGACCCTGCCTGCGCTCGCGCACGGGGGCGGAGTTTACGGCAGTCCTCTGGTGCGACTCGGGGTCAGCACTGCGTGGGGTCGGCGGGTGGCGCCGTCTGCTTGCCCTTGCCGTTCGTCGCCGGGGCCGTGGCCGGCGCGGCGGTTGTCGCGGGTGCCTCGGTGCTCCCGGGCGGGGCGGCGTTGGGCGGCGGCGTGATCGCCTTGAAGTCCCGGCCGAGCACGAGGGAGACGTCCGCCTCGACGATCGACTTGTCCTCGACGAGCCTGCCGGCGCCGCCGAGGTAGCTCTGGACCACCCTCGCCTTGTCCTGCGACCCGGCGCGGTAGCGCACCTCGGTGAAGTTCACGCGGGGCTTGTTGCCCACGCCGACGTTCACGAAGCCCTGCTGCTGGAGCTGGGACCCGGCGGTGGTGGCGAGGCCGCTCTCGCCGGAGCCGTTGAACACGCGCACGCGGATCTGCGACGGCTTCGGCCCGTTCTGCTGGGTCGGCTGGGGGCCGAAGTCGCGCAGGCGTGCGAGCACCGCGTCCGCGTCGGGCTGCTTCAGCTGGAGCGTGTCGCCGAGGGATCGTGAGCTTCCCGCAACGGTGGGGACGGTGACCATCTCGAGGCTCGTCGGGTCGTTCGGGTCGACCCTGCGGAAGGACGTGATGAGCTTGTTGATGTCGTCACGATTGAGCGAGTCGTCGGCCTTGAGCTTCGGGATCGTCTTGTCGGCGATCTCGTTGGCAGTGAGTGGGCTCTTGACGGACTGTCGGAACGCCTCCGTGGCGAGCCGCCGCATGAACGTCTGCTGGCGTTCGATGCGGTGCAGGTCGGGGGCGTCGGCATCCGGGGTCTGCCAACGACCGTCGATGTACTGCTCCATGTCGCGCGATCGCACGTAGTTGAGCGCGTTGACGCCGTCCAGCGTGTAGCAACCGGGATGGAAGTTGAACGGGATGAACTCGAAGCCGCTGTTCGCGTCCCGCGAGGGCGCGTTGATGTACACCGGCACGCCGCCCATCGCGTCGACGATGCCCTTGAAGCTGGCGAAGTCGACCTCGATGTAATGCTGGATCGGGATCTGGAAGTTCTGCTGGAGGGTGTCGACGACCCGTTGCGGCCCACCGCCGCTGAGTGAGGAGTTGAACGCGGCGTTGATCTTCTGCTGGCCGACCCCCGGCACGTTCACGACCAGGTCCCGCGGGAACGAGACGAGAAAGCCGGTCTGTGCGCGCGGATCGACGTGGACGACCATCAGCGTGTCGGAGCGCTGACCGCCCTGGGAGCCCGAGTCGCCATAGGCCGCCCGCTCCTCCGGCGTCTCCGCGAACTGGCGCGTGTCCGACCCGATCAGCAGGAAGTTCGCCGGGTCGCCGGGGTCGGTGTTCTGCGCCGTCTTCAGGTTGACGCGTGGGATGGAGTCGATCTTGCGGTCGATCACGACGTTCACCCCGACCACGCCCGCCAGGACGAGCGGCAGCGATACCGCGAGCGCAACCGCGAAACGACCGAACAAGACGCGCGGGAAGGACTGGGACTTCACGAACTCGCGATGGTACCGGCGACGGTGCCGACGCTTCAGTCACGGCAAAGCCCGGTGGGCTCGCGGATCCCGCCGCTACCCTGCCGCGCGTGACCCCTGGAGCACCGCTGACCGCCGCCGCGGTGCTCGCACGCCTCCCCGCCACCGTCGACGCCGCCGTGGTGCGGGCCGGGCCCCACGTCGTCGTCGCCACCGAGCCCGATGCGGTCGAGGTGGCGTCGGGCGCGGGAGCGCTCGAGCTGCTCGACCGCCTGCCGCCCGGCTGGTGGGCGGGGTTCCTGAC
>JBKOZX010000362.1:0-3550 GCA_046726115.1 Actinomycetota bacterium
GTCATCGACGATGAAGTGGATGCGGTTCCACCCCCCGGGTCCCGGTTTGGGGCCATCCGGCATTTGCCGCCCCGCGGAGCTGGTGGGCCCGGCGAGTAGCAGCCGGAGGTTGCCGCGCTTCACGTCGGCGAACGCCGGCGCCGCGTTGGTCAACAACTCGAAGTCGAGGAACTTCGTATAGAAGGCGATGGCGTCGTCGACGTCCTCGACCATGTACCGGACGTTGACGATCTCATCGTTTCGCATGCGTGGGCCTCCGTGTTCGAAGCCCGAACAACGGGCTCAAAAGGAGCTGATGCGCGTCTCGAGCTCGGTTCACGTGTCGAGGACGCGGTTGAGGTCGGCGAGCTTGTCGGGGTCGAGCACGGCGTCCGCGTGCGTGATGCGACCTTCGCGCACGGTCAGCGTGGTGAAGGCGACGACCCGGCCGTCGTGAACGCCGACGACGGTTGGTTTGCCGATGACCGGCACCGAGAGCAGCGTGATCGACGAGCCCGGGCCGTTGTAGCGCAAAGCGATGCGGGCGATGGCCTCGCGGCCGGTGACGGGAGGCCCGTGTCGGCGTTCGCCGTAACCCGGCAGGTCGACGAACTCCCCGACGCCAACACCGATATCGACGTCGCTGGAACAGTCAGGATCCATGAGGGCGAGCATGCCCTCGAAGTCGCCGGTGGAACAGGCGGTGATGAACTGCTCGGCCACTCGGTGGGCATCGGCGGACTCGATGTTGGAACGGCCGGCGTCGGTCGAGTTGATGGTCCGTCGGGCGCGGCTGGCGAGCTGTCGGCAGGCGGCCGGGGTGCGGCCCAGGATCTCGCTGACGGCGTCGAAGGAGTAGCTGAACACGTCGTGGAGAACGAAGGCGATGCGCTCGGCCGGCGTCAACTGCGTCATCACGATGTGGAGCGCCAGCCTGACCTCATCGTCGAGCGTGATGCGATCAGCCGGGTCCATGTCTCGCGCCGGAAGCGGTTCGAGGTCGTCCAGGGCGGTGGCGCTTCGCCGCTGCCGATCCGCCGAGCGAAGTCGATCAAAGCAGAGGCGGCTGACGACGACCGTGAGCCATCCGCGCACGTCGTCGATCTCGTCGAGGTTCTGGTCGACGAGCCGGGCGAAGGCTTCCTGCACGACGTCCTCCGCGTCGCTGACGCTGCCAAGCACGCGAAAGGCGACGTTGAGCAGGTAGCGGTGGTCCTCATGCCAGGCGCGACCCAGTCGAACGTCGAACTCGAACTCCCGGGATTCGCTCATGCCGTCCCCTCCAGAAGCTCCAGCTTCGCCGCGGAGTGAGGCCGTCCGACAACACTCATGAGGGAACGACGAATGACCGAGCCGGAGTGTGACGCGGGGCCAGTCGAGCCAGCGCGCGTCACATTCCTACTGCCTCGATCGTCGGTTCCGAGCGAGAGGCCATGATCCCCCGGCGGGAAGGACGTCCCGGATGCTGCAACGACTCGCTGCCTGGAGCTACCGCCGCCGCCGGCGGGTCCTCGTGCTGTGGATCGTCGCCCTGGTCGTGGTGGGCGCGATCGGTTCGACTGTCGGATCAACGTTCTCGCAGGGGTTCTCGCTGTCCGGCACCGAGTCCCAGCGTGCGGCCGATCTGCTTGAGACGCGTTTCCCGGCCCGAGCGGGTGATGAAGGCCAGATCGTGTTCGCCCGCGCTGCAGGAGTCTCCGACGCTGCCGTGCAGGCGCGCATGGAGGCGCTCTTGGCCGAGGTGGCCAGGGTGCCCGGTGTGAGCGACGTCGTCACTCCCTACTCGCAGGCCGGGGCGCGGCAGGTGTCGAGTGACGGCACTGTCGCGTACGCCACCGTGCAGTTCAACCGGCGCGCCGCGGACGTGCCTGCCCGCACGCTCGACGCGATTCGCGCCCTGACCGACACGACCGCCAGGCACGTCGAGGGCACCCGGATCGCGCTGGGTGGGCGCCTGTTCCAGGAGCACCCTGGGATCGGCCCTGCTGAACTCATCGGGATCCTCGCTGCGATCGTGATCCTGCTCGTCGCGTTCGGCTCGTTGCTCGCGATGGGGCTCCCGATCTTGATCGCGCTGTTCGGCATCGGCATTGGTCTCGGGCTCGTCGAGCTGCTCAGCCATCCGGTCGCGACGCCCGACTTCGCCACCCAGCTCGCCTCGATGATCGGCATCGGTGTGGGCATCGACTACGCGTTGTTCATCGTCACCCGGTACCGGCAGGGGCTCACCGACGGTCTCGACCCTGAGCGTGCCGTCGTCCGCGCCATCGACACCGCGGGACGGGCCGTGGTCGTCGCGGGCTGCACCGTCGTGATCTCCATCCTCGGTCTGTTCCTGATGCGCGTCGACTTCGTAAACGGGATGGCCGTCGGTACGTCGGTGACCGTCGCGATCGTGATGCTGGCGTCGATCACGCTGTTGCCCGCCATCCTCGGCTTCGCCGGTCGCACCATCGACCGCTTCTCGGTACGCCGCCGCGGACGCGAACGTGCGTCGGACCAGCGCATGTGGTTCCGGTGGAGCCGCGTGATCCAACGCCGACCGTGGCCCGCCTTCGCCGTCGGCCTCGCGATTCTGGTGGTACTGGCGATCCCGCTGCTGTCGATGCGGCTCGCCTTCCCCGACGCGGGTGCCAATCCCGCTTCCGACACCTCGCGACAGGCCTACGAGCTCGTATCCCACGGGTTCGGCGCCGGGTTCAACGGGCCGCTCGTGCTCGCGGCCGAGTTCCCCAAAGGCGCCGACGCGTCGTCGCTCGACCGGTTGGTCGGCGCGCTGCGCGAGACGTCCGACGTCGTCGCGGTGATGCCGCCGACGATGAGCCCGTCGGGAGACGCCGCCGTGATCCGCGTGATCCCCGGGAGCTCCCCGCAGTCGCAACGGACCACCGACCTCGTGAACACGTTGCGGGATGACGTGATCCCCAACGCGCTGCGCGACCGAGACGTGCAGGTACACGTAGGCGGGCTCACCGCCTCGAGCATCGACGTGTCGGAGCGCCTCGCGAGCCGGTTGCCGATCTTCATCGGCGCGGTCCTCGTACTCAGCTTCCTCTTACTGATGGCCGTCTTCCGCAGTCTGCTCGTGCCGCTCAAGGCGGTGATCATGAACCTGCTGTCGATCGGTGCCGCCTACGGAGTCGTCGTGGCGGTGTTCCAGTGGGGTTGGCTCAGCAGTGTGATCGGCGTCGAGAAGACCGGCCCGATCGCTCCGTTCGTGCCCATGATGATGTTCGCCATCTTGTTCGGCCTGTCGATGGACTACGAGGTGTTCCTCCTTTCGCGTATTCGTGAGGAATACGATGGCAGCCACGACAACGCGCTGGCCGTCGCCGACGGGCTGGCATCGACCGCGCGGGTGATCACGGCCGCCGCCCTGATCATGGTGACCGTGTTCGGCAGCTTCGTGCTCGGCGACCTCACCACGATCAAACTGTTCGGTGTCGGGCTCGCCACCGCGATCCTCGTCGACGCGACCGTCGTGCGGATGGTCCTGGTCCCAGCCACCATGGAGCTGCTAGGCGACCGCAACTGGTGGTTCCCGCACTGGCTGGACCGCCTCATCCCACGC
>JBKOZX010000363.1:0-2309 GCA_046726115.1 Actinomycetota bacterium
CGTCAGATGTGTATAAGAGACAGGGTCATCGCCGCGTACGAAGCGCCGTTCCCCGACGAGACGTACAAGGAAGGTGCCCGCCAGTTCCCGGTGCTCGTGCCGACGCAGCCGGACGACCCCGCGTCCGACGCCAACCGGCGCGCGTGGGAGGTGCTGCACGGCTGGCAGAAGCCGTTCCTGACTGCGTTCAGCGACTCGGACCCGGTCACCGCCGGTGGCGATCGGGTGCTCCAAACCGACATCCCGGGGGCGGCCGGCCGGCCGCACACGACCATCCCGGGTGCCGGGCACTTCCTGCAGGAGGACCGCGGCGAGGAGTTGGCTCGCGTCGTGGTCGACTTCATCGAGGCGACACCGGGCAGCGGGTAGGCGCAGTCGGGCGCGGCGCGCGTCCGGCTGCCAAAACGTAACGTTTGCAGGCCAGCGCGCAGAGGGGGGACGTTGGTGCTCGGCATGCGTGACACGACCGACGCGTCGCTGCCCGTGCGGGCCCGCCTCGCCGACTTCGATTGGCTCGGGCGAATCCTCGCGTGGGTCGTTCCTCTGGGCGCGCTGGCATTCGCGGTGCGGGTCTGGCCGTTCCCCGCGCCGAATGGCGTGGTCCTCGACGGCGCGCTCGGCGGCGGCCGCATCGCGCTCATCGCGCTCGGGATCGCGTTGATCTACCGGGCGAACCGGGTCGTCAACTTCGCGCAGGGCGACCTGGGCCAGGTCCCGGCGACGCTCGGCGCGTTGCTGGTGATCAGTCTGGGCGTCAACTACTTCCTCGCCTTCGCGACGGGATTGGCCGCCGCCGTTGTGCTCGGGATCCTCGTCGAGACCCTGATCATCCGTCGCTTCTTCCGAGCCCCCCGGCTGATCCTCACCGTCGCCACCATCGGGCTCTCGCAGGTCCTCATCGGCGCCGGGCTGTTCCTCGCCCAGGCCTTCGGCCAGGACTTCCAGACCAACCGCCTCGACGCGCCGTTCACGGTCAAGTTCGAGGTCGGGAGCACGATCTTCAACGGCAACGACGTGATCGCGATGGTGGCGATCCCGGTGGCGTTCATCGCCCTCGCCGCGTGGCTGCGGCTCAGCAACATCGGCGTCGCGGTGCGGGCGAGCGCCGAGCGCGCCGACCGGGCGTCGACCCTGGGCATTCCCGTGCGGCGCCTGCACACGATCGTGTGGACGGTGGCGACGGTCCTCGCGTTCCTGGGGATGTGGCTCCGCGCCGGCGCCGTCGGGCTCCCGATCGGCACGGTGCTCGGCCCGACGTTCCTGCTCCTGGCGCTGGGCGCGGTTGTGATCGGCCGCATGGACCGGTTCCCGGTGATCGCTATCGCCGGGATCGGCCTGGGGATCCTCGACAAGGCGATCACGTTCCAGCCCGGCAACAACCCCGCGTTCAACGACGCGATCTTGTTCCTCGTCATCCTCGGAGCCCTTCTCGTCACGCGGCGTCCGAGCAGCGGTCGCGTCGGCGCCGAGCAAGTGTCAACGTGGCAGGCCGCGCGCGAGGTGCGGCCGATCCCGCGCGAGCTCAAGGGACTGCCGGAGATCCGCGTGGCGAAGTGGGCGCTCGCCGCCGCGGTGCTCGCCTTCGTCGTGACACTCCCGCTCTGGCTCGACGAGGGCCGCATGAACCTCGCCTCGGTCATCGTGATCTTCGGGATGATCGGCGTCTCGCTCGTGGTACTGACCGGATGGGCGGGGCAGGTCAGCCTCGGGCAGATGGGCTTCGCCGGCGTGGGCGCCGCTGTCGGTGGCGCCATCACGTACAACTTCAACTCGGATCTCTCGATCGCGCTCCTCGCCGGCGGTGCCGCGGGCGCGCTGGCCTCGATCGTCGTCGGCTACCCGGCGCTGCGACGACGCGGCCTCACCCTCGCGGTCAGCACCCTCGCCTTCGCGCTGTTCGTCTCGTCGTTCCTCCTCAATCAGGAGCTGTTCGGCGAGAACGGCGACTCACCGCTGTTCCTCCCTGGCGGCTGGCTGCCCGGGTTCCGCATCGACAGGAACGCTGTCTTCGGGATCTTCGACATCGAGAGCGAGACCCGTTTCTACTTCCTCTGTCTCATCGTGCTCGCGCTGCTGCTGATCGTGGTGCGGGGTGTGCGCCGGAGTCGCACCGGGCGGGTCCTCATCGCCATCCGCGAGAACGACTCGGCCGCGCGCTCCTACGGCGTCAACGCGACGCGAACCAACCTGGCGTGCTTCGCGCTCTCCGGCTTCATCGCCGCCGTCGCGGGCGTGCTACTCGTGCACCAGCAGACCGGTCTACAGGTCGGCGCGGGCAACCTTTATCTCCCCGAGGAGAGCCTGCGCGT
>JBKOZX010000364.1:0-3416 GCA_046726115.1 Actinomycetota bacterium
CTACACCCTCTTCGAATCGTCGGCAGCGTCAGATGTGTATAAGAGACAGTACGACGCCACGCAGGCGATGCCGCGTTCCGCCGCGCCGGCCGCGGCGGCGGCGCCCGCGGGCGTGGCCGCCGCTACGGGGCCCACGCCGGACGAGGAGAAGCGGGCGCGGATGATGCGGCTGCTCGTCGCCGGCATCGTGGTCGTCATCGTGCTCGCACTGGTGGTGCTGGTCGCCCTCGCGTTCACCAGCGGGGGCGGGGGCGGCAACACGACCACCTCGAGCGTCCCGAGCACGGCGGTGACGACGCCGGCGACACAGCCCCCGCAGACATCGCCCCCGTCCACCGCGACGCCCGCCACCACGAGCGCGCCGCCGCCAACGACCAGCAGCCCGCCGAGCACTCCGGAAACCTCGTCGCCGCCCAGCTCGACCTGATCGACGCCACCGGACTTGACCGTCACGACCCGTCGGTAGGCTCGGCGGGGATGGCGGCTTTGCCGACCGTCACCGCAAAGCCGGAGCTTGCGACGGCGACCGGAGGAATTGCGTGGCCGTATCGACGGAGATCGAGGCTCGCGTCAAGGAGCTGCGCGACCTCGTCCGGGACCACCGCGAGCGCTACGACCAGGACGACGCCCCCGAGGTCTCCGACGCCGAGGTCGACGAGCTGTACCGCGAGCTCGAGGGGCTGGAGTCCGAGTTCCCCGAGCTGCTCACGCCCGACTCGCCAACGCAGCAGGTGGGCGCGGCCCCCGCCACGACGTTCGCCGAGGTCCAGCACGTCCTGCCGATGCTGTCGCTCGACAACGCGTTCAGCCTCGAGGACCTCCTCGCGTGGGGCAAGCGCATCGAGCGCCAGATCACCGACCCGGTCCGTTTCGTGTGCGAGCCCAAGATGGACGGCCTCGCCGTGTCCCTGCTGTACGAGGACGGCAGATTCGTGCGGGCGGCCACACGCGGCAACGGGTACGTCGGCGAGGACGTCACACCGAACGTCGCGACGATCACGTCCGTCCCCAAGGAATTGCGGGGGAAGGACGTGCCCGCGCGGCTCGAGGTGCGGGGCGAGGTGTTCATGCCGATCAAGGCGTTCGAGGCGCTCAACCGGCGCCAGGAAGAAGCCGAAGGTCGGCTGTTCGCCAACCCGCGCAACGCCGCCGCCGGGAGCTTGCGCCAGAAGGACTCGCGCATCACCGCGCGGCGTGCGCTCGAGGTTTTCTGTTACCAACCGGGCGTCAAGGAGGGAGGCCCGCGGTTGCGCACGCACGCGGAGACGCTCGACTGGTTGCGCGACCTGGGCTTCCCCGTCAACGACAGGATCACCCGGTTCGACTCGCTCGACGACGTGTACACGTTCTCCGAGCGGATGCTCGAGCAGCGTCACGACCTCGGCTACGAGATCGACGGTGTCGTCGTCAAGGTCGACGACCTCGGCCAGCGCGAGGAGCTGGGGGCGACGAGCAAGGCGCCGCGGTGGGCGATCGCGTACAAGTTCCCGCCCGAGGAGAAGACGACGCTCCTGCGCAACATCATGGTGAGCATCGGCCGTTCCGGGCGCGCCACACCCTTCGCCCAGCTCGAGCCGGTGTTCGTCGGCGGCTCGACGGTCTCGCAGGCGACGCTGCACAACGAGGACGAGGTCGCTCGCAAGGACGTGCGGATCGGCGACACCGTGATCGTGCGCTAGGCCGGCGACGTGATCCCCGAGGTCGTCGGGCCCGTGCGCGCGAACCGGCGCAAGGGTCTGCGGCGCTGGAAGTTCCCGAAGGACTGCCCGGCGTGCGGGCAGCCGCTGGTGCGCGCCGAGGGCGAAGCGGCGACGAACTGCGTCAACATCGACTGCCCGGCGCAGCGATGGGGTCGAATCGTCCACTTCGCGGCGGCGATGGACATCGACGGGCTCGGTGAGGAGCGCGTCCGTCAGTTCATCGACGCCGGCCTGCTCTCCGACCCCGCCGACATCTACTGGCTCGACGTCGAACGCCTCGTCAAGCTCGAGCGCATCGGCGAGAAGTCCGCGCAGCAGCTCGTCGACAACATCCAAGCGTCGAAGTCGCAGCAGTTGGCGCGCCTGCTCGTCGGCCTGAGCATTCCGAACGTCGGCGGCGCGACGGCCCAGGACATCGCCCGTGAGATGGGCCACCTCGATCGGATCCTCGAGGCCTCGGCCGAGGACCTCACGCAGGTCGAGGGGATCGGGCCCATCGTCGCCCAGAGCGTGCACGAGTTCTTCGCCCGCGAGCGGACGCGCCAGCTCGTCGAGAAGCTGCGGAAGGCGGGCGTCAACTTCGAGGGCCCGGCTCGCGCCGCTGCGCCCGACGTCGAGCAGACGTTCACCGGCCTCACGTTCGTCCTCACCGGTGGGCTCGACGGCTTCAGCCGCGAGGAGGCCCAGGCCGGGATCGAGGCCCGCGGCGGCAAGGTCCCCAACAGCGTGTCCAAGAAGACGAGCTACGTGGTCGTGGGCGAGAATCCCGGCTCGAAGCTCGCCAAGGCCGAGCAGCTCGGAGTGCCGATCCTCGACGAGGCGGCGTTCCGCAAGCTTCTGGAGGAAGGACCGGACTGATGGTCGACAAGAGCGCGGTCGGTGCGAAGGGCGAGCCGTTCGAGATGGTCGTCGAGCGGGGCAAGGTGCGCGAGTTCGCCCGGGCCACGAAGTCGCACAACCCCGAGTACCTCGACGACCCGGAGCCGGTCTCGCCGCCGACGTTCCTCGTGGCGTCGGCGTTCTGGAGCCCGCCCGGCGCGACGAGGTGGGGGTCGCTGAAGCTCGACATGCGGCGCGTCCTCGACGGCGGGCGCGAGTTCGTGTTCCACGGGCCTCCTCCCAAAGCGGGCACGAAGCTCACGTCCCAGGCGCGGGTCGACGACATCTACGAGAAGGAAGGCAAGCGCGGGGGCACGATGACCTTCGTGGTCACGGTCCAGGAGTTCCGCGACGAGGCGGGCAACCTCATCGCCGAGATGCGCTCCACCGCCATCGAGACCGGCAAGCCGCCGACGGAGGGGTGAGGACGATGGGCGTGACATGGGACGACCTGGCCGAGGGCACGAAGGCCGAGGCGCGCAACTTCGGGCCGCTCACCCGCACGGACTTCGTGCGCTACCAGGGCGCGTCGGGCGACTTCAACCCGATCCACCACGACCAGGAATACGCCAAGAGCGCCGGGTTCCCGACCGTCTTCTCGGTCGGGATGCTCCAGGCGGGCATCCTCGCCACGTACGCGACCGACTGGCTCGGCGCCGCGAACGTGCGCCGCTTCGGCGCCCAGTTCCGCGAGCAGGTCTGGCCCGACGACACGCTGACGTGCAGGGGTGAGGTCACGAAGCGCTACGAGGAAGACGGCGAGCGGCGGGTCGACCTCGAGCTCGTGTGCACGCGCCAGACCGGCGGGACCGCGATCAAGGGCTGGGCCACGTTCGT
>JBKOZX010000365.1:0-2043 GCA_046726115.1 Actinomycetota bacterium
GATGCGGACCGTGTCCGGGCGGAGGGCACGGACCCCCGTAGCCGCTCGTACCGAATCCGTTCCGCCCGTGTGTGATTCCGAGACCGCTGTCGGCGGGGAGGCGCCCACTCGACGGCTCGATTCCCCAGACCACCCAGTGGACGAAGGTTCCGCCGGGGGCATCGGGATCCTCGCAGGTCAACGCGAGCTCGACGACGCCGCCCGGCACCCCGCTCCAGTGGAGCTCGGGAGGTGCGTCCGCACCGTCACACGTCTGCTCACGCGGGATCCGGCCGCCCTCATCGAAGTCCGGACTCGTCAGGTCCATGCGCATCCGCTCCGCAGCCTTCTCTCTCGATTATCGCGAGAGGAAGCCCGACCCTTCGGGTCAGCTGCGGTGGTCGTTGACCTCTGCTGCCCAGGCGGCGAACTCCGCCGCGAAGCCCTGCAAGATCGCCTCGTACGACTTGCCCTCGGCGGCCTCCGCCTGCCGCTGCATCGCCTCCGCCACGCGCCGGGCCGTCATCGTCCACTGGAGCCCGCAGTTGCGGCAGCGCATCGTGACCGAGCGCGCATTCCGCCGGTGGACGCGTGCTCCCCCCTCCCGGCAGGCCGGGCAGGAGCCCGCGCAGAACGAGACCGCGCTGTAGAGGCTGTCTTGGGTGTTGGTCGGTATGTGGGCCAGGACCGTTGCCACACGAATCCGATCCGGGCTCCCTGGCGCGCGCACTGATGTTGCCATGCTCGTCGACGGGGGTCGAGCGCGACGCGGCCTGGCTCGCGTTCGGGCAGGTCGGGCGCGTGCTGGTCGGCGACCGACCCTGCGACCGCTACCCGGGCCGCGCCGCGCCGACGGGGCTGCCCCACACGGCTTGGATCTTGACGACGTCGCCGGTGCTGGGGGCGGCGATCATCTGGCCCCCGCCGATGTAGAGGCCGACGTGCTGGCTTCCTCCCGGCCCCCAGAACACGAGGTCGCCGGGTTGCATCGCGTTCAGCGGCACGTGCGGGAACATCGAGTACTGCGCGCCCGAGTAGTGCGGCATGCTCACGCCGGCGGCGCCCCAAGCCCGCATGGTGAGCCCGGAGCAGTCGAAGCAACTGGGCCCGGCGCCGGCGTAGCAGTACGGCTTGCCGAGCTGTGCCCGTGCGTACTCGATCGCCGCCCCCGCCCCACCGCTCACGGGCGCGTTCCCGACCGGCGCGTCGCCGCCGCCAGAGCTCGTCCCGCCGCGGGTGTTGGGCGGGGTCGTGGCGCGCGGGGCGTTGGCAGCGGCGGCGTTGGCAGCGGCGGCGTCGACAAAGCGGGCCTGGGCCGCGGCCAGCGCCTCGGCCTCCTTGCGCGCCTGCGCTTCGGCGACCAGCTGGGCGATTTCCCCGTTGACCTGAGACAGCAACTGTTCCTGCTGGTCGTTGGCGGCCTGGACGTCCGCCTCGGTCTTCTTGATCTGGTTCTGCTCGTCCTCCGCCTGTGCCTGGGCCTGTTCCGCCTTCGTCTTCTCGATGCCGAGCGTGTCCTCGGCGCGACGCAACTGGTCCAGGAGCTGGGTGTCGTGCTGCGCGGCCAGCGACGAATACTTCGCGCGGCTGATGATCTCTGTTGCGCTCTTCGCGTCGAAGTCGATCGGACCGCCTTGCCCGACGCCCCGGTACAGCGCGGCGGCGCGCTCCTTGATCAATCCCCTGAGCCGCGCGACCTCGGCCCGCGTCGCGTCCAGCTTCTGCTGGGCGTCGTCCGCCGCCGCCTGCGCCTGCTCGAGATGGTATTGCGCGCCGTTGTACTGCTCCGACAACGCATCGATCTTGTGGCCGTTGGCGTCGATCTGGGCTTGGAGCGCGTTCGCCTCGGCCTGCTTGTCGTCGATCGGGTCCCCGTACGCGCGATGACCGCCGGTCAGAGGGACGAGCGCGACGACCAGCGCGAGCGCGGCGAACCACGGTGCATGCCGAATGCTCCGCCTAGCAGCGGTTGAAGCTCGACGTCCGTGCATGGCTCTCGATCACGAAGATGAGAAAGATGAGAAGCCCGAGAGGAGAGGGCTTCTGCAGCAGTGTCCCATGGGC
>JBKOZX010000366.1:0-2663 GCA_046726115.1 Actinomycetota bacterium
CCCTCGCATCGCCCGCCTCGTGCTGGAACGACATCGCGAGGCCGTCGACGGGGAGGCGCGCATGAACTGCGACTGTTGCATCTACCGCGTCGCAATTCCCGGGTACGAGGAGCATGTCGGGGAGCCGACGCCGCTCCACGCGCACCCGCACAGTCACGGTCATGACCACGGTCATCCCCACAACGGTGGGGTACACGTACACGAGACCGCGGGAGGAGGTGAGCACATTGGATGAGGCACTGGAGCTCGAGAGGGTCAAGGTCCCGGGGTGGACCTGGCTGCTGGTCGCGCTACTGATCTTCGCCGTGTACCTGATCACGTCGGAGAACGGCGCGGCGCTCGGAAGCGTGGCACACCGGCTGCACGAGTTCTTCCACGACTCGCGGCACTTCCTCGGCGTGCCCTGTCACTGAGTCACTCGGAGAGGAGAGCCCAATGTTGGGCAGCTTCATCCGCCGGGGCGTGATCGCCGGCGTGGTGGGAGGCGCGGCCAGCGCGCTGTTCCTCCTGCTCGTCGGCGAGCGCGTGATCGGCGACGCGATCCGCCTCGAGGACGCCAGGGGCGGAGGCGGCAGCCAGATGTTCAGCCGCGGGGTGCAAACGTTCGGCGGCGCGCTGGGCGTGATCCTTGTCGGCGTGGCCCTCGGTGTGATGTTCGCGGCGACGTTCGCCGCCGTCCGTCACCGCCTTCCCGGCCGCGACGACTGGCAACGGTCGATCACGTGGGCGGCGACGGCATTCGTCGTCGCGTACCTTGTGCCGTTCGCCAAGTACCCGCCCAACCCGCCGGGCGTCGGCGATCCCAACACGATCGACGAGCGGACGATTCTGTACTTCGCCATGCTGGCGTGGTCGATCGCCGCCGCGTGGCTCGCCGCGCGATTGGGCGGCTGGTTGCGACGTCGGGACCTTGCGGACCCGGTACGGCTGAGCGCGGTTGCGGTGGCGTGGATCGCCCTCGTCGCCGTCGGCTACATGGTCCTGCCGGGCGCCCCGGACGCGGTGACCGCTCCGGCCACGCTCATCTGGCGGTTCCGACTCGCCAGCGCGGGTGGCGCCCTGACGTTGTGGGCCGTCACCGGCGTCGTGTTCGGTTTGCTGTCGCTGCCGGCTGGAAGCCGGGCGCGCCGTGCCCGGTCGGAGGTGCAAACCGGTGTGACGTCGGAACCGTGAACGGGCTCGAGATCGGGCTCGTCGGGACTGCCTTCGCGCTCGGGTTTCGTCACGGCTTCGACTGGGATCACCTCGCGGCGCTGAGCGACATCGCCGCGTCGCAGCAGAGCCGCCGGCGCTCGATGACCCTCGCGACGTTGTACGCGCTCGGCCATGCGGCGGTCGCGTTCGCGATCGGAGCGGCGGTCATCGTGGCGTCGGCGCATCTGCCGGAATCCGTCGGCGAGCTCATGGAGCGGATCATCGGCGTCACGCTCTTCGCGCTGGGAACATTCGTCATCGTGTCGTGGGCCCGCAACGGGCGGGACGCGCAGTTACCGAGCCGCGGGAGGCTGGTGCTTGCCGGGCTCCGGCGGGTCCGCGGTCGGCGGCGCGGAGCCGGTCGTCATCGAGCACGAGCACGACCACCCGGTGGGGGTGCCGCACGACCACGAGCACGAACACCAGCACGCCCTCGTTGGCGCGGGCGCGCACTCCATCGCGCCGACGCACCGCCACCGCCACCGGCACATCGCCGCGATGCCCGACGACCCGCTCCCGACGTATGGCGGGCGCGTGACGTTCGGGGTCGGGATGGTGCACGGCATCGGCTTCGAGACACCTACGCAGGCGCTCGTGTTCGTCACCGCCGCCGGCGCCGGCAGTCGCGCCGCCGGTTTGCTCGTGCTCGCTTGCTTCCTCGTCGGGCTGCTCGCCGCCAACAGCGTCGTCGCGGTGGCGAGCACGCTCGGCTTCACGGGCGCCGGTTCCCGCGCCCGCCTCTACACGCTGGCGTCGCTTGCGGCGGCCGCCACCAGTCTGGTGTTGGGGCTGCTGTACGTGCTCGGCAAGGGTGACGTGCTGCCAGGGTGATCCACCGCCGGAGGTAGCCGACTCCGGTACGGTGCCGCGGTGACGGCGGCTTTGCCGACCGTCACGGCAGGAGCCGGAGCTTGCGACGGCGACCAAAGGAGAGACGTTGGCGACCCGCACCCGATCGTTCGGGGCCGGGAATCGGGAGGCGCACGACGCCGCCCCGTTCTACGAGCGGTTCACGGCGCCCGACCTGTCCGACGACGAGACGGTCAATCCCTGCCCAGCAGCCGACCAGCTCTTCTGCGCGGACGCGCGCGACATGCGCGCCGTCGACGACTCCTCCGTGGCGCTGGTTGTCACGTCGCCGCCGTACTTCGCCGGGAAGGAGTACGAAGCCGCGCTCGGTGAGGGGCACGTCCCCGGCTCGTACCTCGAGTACCTCGAGATGCTGCGCGACGTCTTCGCCGAGTGCCGCAGAGTGCTGGAGCCGGGCGGACGTATGGCCGTGAACATCGCAAACCTCGGCCGCAAGCCGTACCGGTCGCTCGCCGGTGACGTAACCACAATCCTCCAGGACGACCTGGGCCTGCTGTTGCGAGGCGAGATCGTCTGGGCCAAGGCCGACGGCGCCACCGGCTCGTGCGCGTGGGGGTCGTTCGCCAGCGCCGCCAACCCCGTGCTGCGCGACATGACCG
>JBKOZX010000367.1:0-2222 GCA_046726115.1 Actinomycetota bacterium
GTACAGCACCGCCATCAGGAGCGATGACAGCGCGGCCGCGCCCAGGATGCCGAGCGCCAGCTTGAAGCGGGTGGGCCTCCAGAACTTCAGCACGAGGCCCAGGACCAGCGGCCACACGAGATAGAACTGCTCCTCGATCGCCAGCGACCAGAGGTGCTGGAGCATCGGCGGGCGCCCGGCGGCCGCGAAGTAGGACTGGTGGTGGACGATGAGGTACCAGTTCTGCACGTAGCCGAGCGCCGCGAACAGGTCGCCGCGCAGCTTCGCTGCCTCGTGGGGAAGAAAGATCACCGTGTACGCGACGACGACGGCGAGCATGAGGAACAACGCCGGGAGCAGCCGTCGAGCTCGGTGGAGGTAGAAGCGCGGAAGCCCGAGCGGCCCGCCGTTCGCGCGCCGGGCGTCGAGCAACACGGACGTGATCAGGTAGCCGCTGAGCACGAAGAACACGTCGACGCCCAGGAAGCCGCCGCTGAACCAGCCGAGGTTCCCGTGGTAGAGCAGCACGGCCGAGACAGCGATCGCGCGCACGCCGTCCAGCGCGGGCATGTACCCCAGGCGAGGCTGGTGCGACGCCGCGTCGGTCTTCCCGGCTCGCGTCGAGCGCGCGTCGTCGGACGTTGGCGAGGCTGACCTGCCTTCGGTGGAACTCGTCATGGCACCGCTCTGACGCTGGGTGCGCGACAACCGGATACGGAAATTCGGGGAAGTGACAAACGCTATCTCGTCAGAGGCCTGCTGCCACAACGGCTCTGAGCGGTTTTCGCCTAATGTTGTCAGCAGGCTCGCTGCCCTCTAAAGTCGCGCATCCTCCCGTTTGGAACATCTCCCCGTATACCTACGCGCTTTCGCCCTTCGTCGCTTGTTGCCGCCGTTGTCCTGGCCGCGACGTCGTTCGTCGCGCTGATCCCCGCCGCCGCGCACGGCGATCCGATCGACGACAAGCGCGCGCAGGCGGTGCAGCTCCAGGACCAGATCGACGCCAACGGCGCCAAGCAGGACGCGCTCTCCGAGCAGCTGAACGGGGCGCAGTACCGGCTCGACCAGGCCGAGGTGGCGATCGCGGCCGCGCAGCAGCGCCAGGAGGAGATCGCGCAGCAGGTCACGGACCTGAAGAACCGGCTGTCCGAGCGAGCCGCGGCCCTCTACAAGAGCACCGGCTCGGGCAGCCCCGTCGTGGGGTTCGACACCTCGAACGCCAAGCAGCTCTCGGACGCCTCGAAATACTCCGCCATCGTGTCCCAGCACGACAACACGCTCGTCAAGCAGCTCCGCGCCGCCGACAAGGATCTCCAGGACCAGAAGGCGAAATCGCTGGAGGCCGAGGCCGACGCGGCGAAGGAGCGGGATGCGGTCAACTCCTCGCTGGGCGAGGTGCAGGCGGCCAACGCCGAGCAGCAGAAGCTCCTCGACCAGGTCAACGGCGAGATCGCCGACCTCGTCGCCCAGGAGGCGGCGCGGCGTGAAGCTGCCGCCCAGGCTGCCGCGGCCGCCAAGTACACGGCGCCGAAGTCGGGCGGCGGCGGGGGCGGGGGTCCGATCGCCGACGCCGGGCCGGGGAGCGGCGGGGCACAGCAGGCGATCGCGTACGCGCAGGCGCAGCTCGGCAAGCCCTACTGCTACGCCGGCACCGGTCCGGGCTGCTTCGACTGCTCGGGCCTCACGATGCAGGCGTGGGGGTCCGCGGGCGTGACGATGCCGCACTACTCGGGCGCGCAGTACAGCAGCTTCCCGCACGTCTCTCTCAGCGCGATGCAGCCCGGCGACCTCGTGTTCTGGGGCCCGGGCGGCAGCGACCACGTCGGCCTCTACATCGGTGGCGGCCAGATGATCCACGCACCGCACACGGGCGATGTCGTGCGGGTCGCCGCCGTGTACGGCAGCCCCTCGGGCGCGGTCCGACCGGGCTAGCTCACCGGCTTCACGGCGTTCACGCCATGCCCGGGCCCGGGTAGGCGTGGGCGAGCTCAGAACCTCTTGGTCCCCGAGCTGATCTTGATGCGCGTGATCGCGACTCGCGCCGCGTCGCGCACGGGGTAGGAGTGGTCGTCCAGCTGCGTCGGATGCTCGAGCATGCGCGTCAAGACATCGAGCGCTTTGACGTCGCCTGCTTCGCCCAGCAGGTGAGCGACGCGGGCCTCCTGCGACCATGACGTCGCGGTGTTGAGCTGCGTGATGAGACTGTCGACGACATCGACCCCCCGGTAGCCGAGGTCGATGAG
>JBKOZX010000368.1:0-8129 GCA_046726115.1 Actinomycetota bacterium
GTCCCGATCACGGCTCCACCAACGCGCCTCTCCAGCTAACTATCGCAGACACACTTGCAATGTCCGCCGGCGGCGGACATGTGCCGTTCAGAATCGCCACGCTGCGCCACGCGCCGTGACTTGAGGCGGTCCCGAACGTACTCCGGCCCGAATGCGAACACTCAGCCGCTTGGAACAACGTGTCCACCAAAGCGGGTCAACTCCAGCGCAAGCTGATTGTGAATGAGTGGATGTGTTCGGCGTGATCAATCCGTGACGGTCTGGGTGGCCAGGACTGGCTGGACGGCCGGTTCGGAGGGGCTCTCGAGTTGACCGTCGGCGGTGGTCGGCGCCTTGGGTCGGGAGGGGAGGAGGACCGCCGCCATGACCGCGCCGGCGAGGGCGATGGCTCCGAGGATGGGATACGTGCCGTTGAGGCTGTGGATGAAGGCGTCGCTCGCCGCGGTGCTGAGCTGGTGGGCGGGGCCAGCGAGGCCGGCGTGTTGGAGGGTTTGTGCGGCGACGAGGGCGCCGCCGACCGAGCCGTCGGCTGCGTTGGCGGCCTGCGCGGGAAGGTGGCGCGGGATCGATTGGTCGAGGCGGTTCGAGTACAAGGAGGCGGCGACGCTTCCGGTCATGGCGACGCCCAGCGCGGTGCCGAACAGCCGGGTGGCGTCATTGACCGCTGATCCGACGCCGGCCTTGGCGGTGGAGACGGCGCCCATGATGGCCTCGGTGGCGGGCGCGGTGATCAGACCGAGGCCACCACCGCCGAGGAGCATCTGTCCCACGATCGTGAGATAGCTGGTCGAGGCGTCGTTGCTGGCGATCCAGAGCATGGTGATGCCCCACATCGTGAGGCCTGTGGCGACGACGGCTTTGTTGCCGATGCGCACGGCGAGCCGGGTGCCCACTAGGGCGGCGACGGCGATCGCGGTCGCGACGGGCAAGAGGCGAACGCCGGTGCCGAGGGGCGTGTAGCCCTGGATGAACTGGAAGTACTGGGTGATCAGGAAGGTGAAGCCGCCGAGGATGAAGAAAGCGATCGTGATGGAGCCGCTGGCGGCGGTGAAGCGCGGGTTGCGGAACAGGCGCACGTCGAGCATCGGGCGTTCCATGCGGCGTTCGACGTTGATGAACACGGCGAGGACCGCCAGGCCGGCGGCGGAGGTGGCGAGCGTACGAGCGGAGGTCCATCCCCAATGGGGGGCCTGGATGATGCTGAGGATGAGGGTGCCCATGCCGAGGCTCGAGAGGATCAGTCCGCGCCAGTCGATGGGCGGGGCGGCCGGATCCCGCGAGGTCGGCACCGTAAACGCGACGAGCACGGCGACGAACGCGGCGACAGGCACCATAAAGAGAAAGACGCTGCCCCACCAGAACTCTTCGAGGAGCCAGCCGCCGACGATGGGGCCGGTGGCGACCCCGGCGCCGGTGGTGGCGCCCCAGAGCCCGATGGCCTTGGCGCGTTCCCTGCGCTCGGTGAAGACGTTCGAGATCAGCGAGAGGGTCGAGGGGAAGATCGCGGCGGCGCCGAGCCCCATGACGACCCGGGCCGCGATCAGCTGGTCCGACGAGGTGGCGAGTGAGCCGGCGAGGCTGCCGGCGCCGAAGACGCCGAGGCCGAGGAGCAGGACGCCCTTTCGTCCCACCCGGTCGCTCGTGCTGCCCGCGGCCAGGATGAGGGCGGCGAACACAAGCGTGTAGGCGTCGACGACCCACTGCAGGCTCGTGGTGGTGGCGCCGAGCTCACGCACCAGGCTCGGTAGCGCCACGTTCACGATCGTGACGTCGATGTTGATGATGAGCGCCGCGAGACACAGCGCCAGGAGGACCAGTCCCTTACGCCGGTGAGGAGCAGGCTCCGCACCCCGAACCGACCGACTCGTCGCTTCTGTTACCAGGTCCATCGCAGCCTCCTCGAAGATTGGTTTCGATGAGACTAAAGTGTGTGATTGAGAAAGTCAAGGTAACACTTGAGTTTCAGGACAAGAGGTGTTACCCTTTTCACATGCGGACCTACGACCAGTACTGCCCGGCGGCGAGAGCCCTCGACGTCATCGGCGACCGTTGGACGCTCCTCATCGTGCGGGAGCTGCTGAATCGCGAGGCCTGTCGCTACACCGACCTCAAGGCCGGGCTGCCCGGCATCGCCTCCAACCTCCTCGCCGATCGCCTGCGCGATCTCGAAGAGGAGGGGATCCTCACCCGCGAGGCCGCACCACCTCCGGTGGCGACGACGCTGTTTCGCCTCACGCCACGCGGCGAAGCACTCAAACCCGTCCTCACCGCGCTCGGCGAATGGGGCATGCCGCTCCTGGCGGACGCGTCCGAGCACGCCGCGTTCTGCAGCCACTGGCTCGTCGTGCCGCTCGAGTACCGGCTGCGGGATCACGCACCGGAACGTCCTCCGGTAACCATCGAGGTCCGAACCGGCGACCAGCCTGTCGTGATCGAAGCCGTCGACGGCGCCGTACGCGTCCGACCAGGAACGGCCGCGCACCCCGACGCCGTCTTGAGCGGTCCGCCGCCGCTTGTCATGGACGTCCTCATGCGCGGAGCCGACCTCGCCACGGCACGCAAACGCGGCCTCGACTTCGAAGGCGACGTCGAAGCCGTCCGTCGCGTCGCGGGATCTCACGCCGAATCAAAGGCTGATGCAGCACACCAAGTGCGGACTTGCTAGTGCTACGGACGAGGGACCGCGCACAGCGCACGTCCGAGGCGCGCAACCCCCCGAACCTTTCCTTGTCCTCGGGAGACGCACTGGATCTTCGTGGACGCTCCTCGCCGCCTTGTCAACGGTGTGTCAACGCGCCACGCACCCACGACCGCACACCTGCTCCCATCCGAGCAGACGGGTGAGCCGCCAAAACGACCTCTGACCAGGACATACGCACACGAGGAAGCACAAGCGCCTACAGGAACACACGTTTGTGATCGGTCATAACCCGAAGGTCGCGGGTTCAAATCCCGCCCCCGCCACCAACGCACCAGGTCAGAGGCCCTCTCCGGAATCCGGGGAGGCCTTTGCCGTGTGTTGTCAACACGCTGCCAACGAACTCTGTTGGCAGCGCGTTGACAGTGCATTGACGAGTGGGCCACACGACGACGACGGGTCAGCTGTATGTGCAGATCCGGAGCCCTCGCCCGGTCGTGGCTCGGAGCGCCACTTCCTTGTGACCTTCGGGCTGTGAACCCGACGAACGAGAGTGCTGAACGTCGGTTGCTTGCGGGCGTGACGTGGAGTTGGCTCAGATTCGTGGACACCGGGTTGCAGTTGGGCGTTGTTCGTAGTCGCGGGGCTGTGTCAGTCCTCGCTCGGAGGACGGGGGTACGGGAACTTGGAGCCGACGCCGCCGTCCACCACCAGCGTCTGCCCGGTGACGTAGGCGCTCAGGTCGCAGGCCAAGAACAGGATCGCGGCGGCGATGTCGGCGGGCTGCGCCACCCGACCGAGTGGCGTGTTGTCGACGTTCCGACGGCGTCCCTCCTCTCCCAGGAACGCCGACACCCGTGGCGTCCAGACGACGCCCGGAGCGACCGCATTCACGCGGATCCCGGAGGGACCGAGCTCAACCGCGCCCGTGCGGACCAGCGACAGCAGGCCTGCCTTGGCGGCGCCGTACGCAGCGTGTCGAGGCGCGCTGGTGATGCCCGAGACTGAGGCTACGAACACGATCGTCCCGCCGCCCGTCGCCGCCATCGCGCGGCCTCCGTACTGCATCGCGAGCATGGCGTGGCGCAGGACGATGTCGAACTGCCAGTCCCACGTCTCGTCGTCGAGGTCGAGGAGGTCGTATCGGGTCGCCATGCCCACGATGTCCACGACACCGTGGATGCGCCCGAGCGAGGCGCCGGCGTCGGCAAAGAGTCGGGCGACGTCGTCGCGACTGCTGGCGTCGCCGACCCACGGAATACCGGCGACCTCGGCCGCGACCTCCTCAGCGAGTTCGGCGTCGATGTCGACGCACAGTGTTCGGGCGCCGGCGGCGCCGAGTGCGTGCGTCGTCTGACGCCCGATTCCCTGGCCGGCGCCGATGACGACGAAGACCCGGTCCTCGAGCCTCAGCAACGCGGGGTAATCGGGGACGGGCGTTTCGTCGGCGCGGGTCACAACCGGTTATGGATTGGAGACGGCGCGGCGCGCCTGCTGTGCCTGTTCCGCAATCTCCTGCACGTCGTCGATCACGCGGCTGATGAGGTCGAAGTCGAGGTCGGATACGAGGTGGCCGCCTTCTGCTTCGGTGAGCATCGCAGGAAGCCGGGTGCCCAGCCGCTCGATCGCCCAGGGCAGCATCTCGCCGTGCGCCGCAGTATCGAAGTCGATGACGTTGTTCACGACGTCGGCGCCATCGGCCGTCCGGTGGATGTAGTGGTAGTGCGGTTCGTCGTCGAAGACGTCGAAGCGAAGGTATTCATGTCCGTCGTCAGTGCCGCACACATGGATCGAAACGCCCTCGTCGGAGAACCCACCTTCCGGTGACTTCTCCTCGAGCTCGGCGAGCTGCGCGGCATCGTCTGCGTAGGTCGCTGCAAGTGACTCGGGATCGACGTCGCGGTATTCGATGCCGAACGTGATTGTGCCCGCGGGCAGGTAGCGAGTGTTCTCCGGGTCAGGCGGTTGGGGCGGGATGTTGTAGACCTTGCCGATCATGGCGACGAGCCTCCTTCCCCTGACAGCCGATTGAAGACGGAGCGCGCCGTGTCGCCGAGCAGGGCGCGCTCGACGCTGGGATCGAGCGAGAGCGCGCTGAGCTGTTCGAGGGCGTGACGGTGCCCGACGGTCGGGAAGTTCGTGGCGAACAGCACCTTGCCGCGCCCCGGGCCGCGGAGGAAGTCCGTGACCGGTGACGCCCAGTGGCGGGGCGGGTACGCGCCGGTGCCGAGATAGACGTTGGGGAACTTGAGCGCCATGGCCACCGCCTCGTCGACCCAGGGCCAGCCCAGGTGCGACAGCACGAAGCGGGTCTCGCGGAAGTAGAGCGCCGCTCGGTCGATCGTGATGGGCCGGCCACACTCGCTCGGCAACAGGCCGCCCGACGTTCCCGCCTGCATGGCGACCGGCACATCGGCCTCGGCGCACACGGCGTAGTACGGGTAGAAGTCGGCGTGGTCGAGGCGGCGATCCCAGCTGTGCGTGTGGAGGTAGCACCCGACGACCCAAGGCTCGGAGAGGCGCGCCCGCATCTCACGCACGCCGGCCATTCCCCGGTCGGGATCGATGAGCGCAAGGGCGGCGAACCGGCCCGGCCATCGGCTCACCAGCTTCTCCGTTTCCTCCCACCGCGCGATGACGTGCTCGAAGTCGAATGGGTCGAGCCGGCCGTGGCTCCCGAGATCGCCGGTGATGAGGAGGATGGTGGCCACACCGAGCTCGTCCATCCGATCGATCATTGCCTCGGGCGCGGCGAAGCTGTCGCCGTCGTCGCGCCGGATCTTGACCTGCACGCCGCTGGCTGCCAGCGCGCCGTCCCAGACCCTGCGTCGGTCGGCCGTGAACGCGTTGCAGAGGGTGTCGACCACCCCGAGTCGCCCAGAACGTTCAGCGCTCATCGCGGAATCTCTTCAGCTTGGGCGACACGTTCACCTCGGTCCAGGCGTCGAGCTCCCCGGGCCTGACCACCTCGGAGGCAATGCGTACGCCGAGACGTTCCTTGAGCCGCTCCTCGACCGCGGCGGCGATGGCCAGGAACTCGGCGGGGTCGCGGTCGCTGACCACTGAGACGACGAGCTCGTCACGGTTCTCGACGCGCACGGCCCGCACGAACCAGTCGGGGGCGACGCCCGGGACGGAGAGCGCGATCTCACCGACGGCCTCGGGCCACACGTTCACGCCCCGCAGCTTCACCATGTTGTCGCCCCGACCCCCGAACGGGCCCATGCGACGCAGCCAGCTCCCGCACGTGCACTGCTCGCGCGGATAGAGATACGAGAGGTCCATGATGTTGTAGCGAAACTGCGGGCTCCCGGTCTTGTAGAGCTCCGTGATGCAGATCGCCCCGGGCTCACCGTCGGGCAGCGGCTCGCCCGTCTCGGGATCGACGATCTGCACGATGAACGCGTCCTCGAAGATGTGAAGCCCGTCGTGGGCCGGGCACTCGACCGAGACCCACTGCACCTCGTGGAAGCCATACGAGTTGAAGCACTCGGCTCCGAACGTCGCCTCGAGCAGGTCGCGATCACCGATGTTCGGAAGGGCGCTGAGCTTGAAGTCGTTCGCTGGGTCGTAGCCCATCTCGCGCGCGACGTCGGCCAGCCGCAGCAAGTAGTCACCGGTAGTGAGAATGGCGCTCGCGCCGTACTCGATGGCCACCTCCACCTGACGCTCGCTGCTGGTGACGTTTCCGGTGCCGGTGGTGAGCACGACGCAGTTGAGCCACCGGTGGAGCGCCTCGTCGAAGGCGAACGCCCCGTTGTGCGTGCCGTACGCCCACGAGTTGAGGACCACGTCGCCGGGGCGGATGCCCTGCATGTAGAGGGCGCGGGCGGTGAGCACCGCGCCCACCTCACGGTCCCATTGCGTGTAGAAGGTGGGTCGCGACTTTCCGGTGGTGCCGCCCGACATGTACACGCGCATCGGCTCGCGCAGGGCGTCGGCGGGTGTCACCCCCTGGTAGTCGCCCCACGGTGGGTAGGCGTCGATGCTCTTGCGAATGTCCTCGACGGTGTAGGCCGGCGCCTTCCACAGATCGTCCAGCGTGCGGATCGACTGCGGGTCGAAGCCTGCAGCCGCCCAGCGTCGCTCGAAGAACGGGACGCGCCCCGCGGCCACAGCCCGCTGGCGGAGCCGGGCGAGTTGGACCGCCCCGATCTCGTCGGGGGGAGCGAACCAGGCGGTCTCGAAATACTCAGGGGGCGGGGGATACGCCCGGACGAGCTCCTCGTAGTCGACCGCGGCGAAGGGCCGGCGAATCATCGCTCACCGCTCACGCAGCCGGCACATAGTCGGCGGGGAACCGGTACAGGTCCACGGCGTTGTCCCACAAGATTTTCCGCTTGCTCTCCTCGGACACGAGGTTCGGGTCCAGGGCGAGGAAGTGCTCGGTGGCCTTCGGATACTTGGAGTCTGGATGCGGGTAATCGGTTTCGAACACAATGTGGTCGTCACCCAGCCATCGGATGACGTCGGAGACGAAGCGGTCGTCGCATTCGGTCGAGATCCAGCAATTCCGCCGAAAGTATTCCGTGGCTGAGGCGGTGAGCTCGGGGGCTTCGACCGCGCCGGCAAGCTCGAGGTGCTCGTCGATCCGGTGGAGCCACGACGGCAGCCAACCGCAGCCCGCCTCCATGTACGCAACGCGCAAGCGCGGGAAACGCTCGAACACGCCGTGCACGATCATCGAGAGCAGCGCGCATTGGGCCTCGTGGGGGTGCACGACCGTGTGCCACTCGGTGAAGGTGTCGAAACGGTCCGACCCCGCTGTCGGAGCATTCAGACCCATGTACTCGTGGGTCGCAAAGGCGCACTCGAGGTCCTGGAGAAGCTCGTAGATCGGGTCGTAGTAGCGGTCGCCGAGGTTGCGGTGGTTGAACTGGTCGGGCCGCGCCCAGAAGCACCGGATACCGAGCTCGTCGTGGGCGAACTGGATCTCCTCGACGGCTCGGCTCACGTCGTTGAGCGGCACCGGCCCCGAGGTGAGGACGCGACCGCCTGAGGTCTCCCGCATCTCCTGGCCCCAGCGGTTGTACGCCCGGGCCATGGCGGCCTGCAGCTCGGGGTCGATCCCTTCGAGCCACATGTCGTACTCGGGGCCGTAGATGACCATCACGTCGACACCTTCGACGGCGATCGCTCGGGCCACTCGGTCGCCGGTGAAGCCCTTGGTGACGATCTCCTCGCCGTACTTGGCGATCATGTCGTCGGCGGTCCAGTTGATGGCCTTCTGGAACTGCCCGTAGATCGACGTGGGGTGTTGGGTCCAGCGACCGTCGACCGTGACCGGGTTGTAGTGGTCGAGGCCGGCCGGGCTCCTGCGGCTGACCCGATCGCGGTGCTTCTTGTCGAGGAACCGCGACCAGAGGTCGGGCGGGTAGATGACGTGGGCGTCGGCGTCGAAGACCTTGAACCCGTCCCGCATCGCTCCCTCCTCTTCTTCCTCGGCGCGTCCTCAGTACAGCAGACGGAACCAAGCGCGCGCTAGGTTGGG
>JBKOZX010000369.1:0-4618 GCA_046726115.1 Actinomycetota bacterium
GTGATGGGCCGCGACGGGCGACTCGTCCCCGAGCCGCCCGATTGGGACGCGACCGATCCCGACGCCGACGCGCGCTACCGCGAGCTCGGCGGCAAGACCGTCAAGCAGGCGCGGGGGAGTGTCGTCGAGCTCCTGCGCGACACGGGCCGCCTCGACGGCGAACCGGCGCCGATCACACACCCGGTGAAGTTCTACGAGCGCGGTTCGCGTCCACTCGAGATCGTCACCACCCGCCAGTGGTACATCCGCAACGGCGCCGACGACGCCGAGCTGCGCGCCGCGCTGCTCGCACGCGGGCGAGAGCTGCAATGGCATCCGCCGCACATGCGGGCGCGCTACGAGAGCTGGGTGGAGGGCCTCAACACCGACTGGCTCGTCAGCCGCCAGCGGTTCTTCGGCGTTCCGTTCCCCCTGTGGTACTCGATCGACGACGACGGCGACGTCGACTACACGCAGCCGCTCCTCGCGCGCGAGGACCAGCTGCCGGTCGACCCGTCGAACGACGCGCCCGACGGCTACGGCGCGGACCAGCGCGGGAAGCCCGGCGGCTTCGTTGGCGACCCCGATGTGATGGATACGTGGGCGACGTCGTCGCTCACGCCGCAGATCGCCACGCGCTGGGAGGACGATCCCGACCTCTTCTCGCGCACGTTCCCGACGAACCTTCGCCCCCAGAGCCACGACATCATTCGCACGTGGCTGTTCGCGACGCTCCTGCGTGCGCAGTACGAGCACGGCACGCTGCCGTGGCGCGACGCCACGATCAACGGCTTTATCCTCGATCCCGACCGCAAGAAGATGTCGAAGTCGAAGGGCAATGTCGTCACGCCGGTCGAGTACTTCGACCGGTTCGGCTCCGACGCGGTGCGCTACTGGGCCCAAAACGGGCGACCAGGTGTCGACACCGCGATCGACGAGGGTCAGATCAAGGTCGGCCGGCGGCTCGCGATCAAGATCCTCAACGCGTCGAAGTTCGTGCTCGGCGTGATCGGGAGCGAGCCACCGGCCGAGGTCACCGAGCCCCTCGACCGGTCGCTGCTGCACAAGCTGCGCGGCCTCATCGTCGACGCGTCGAGCGCGTTCGAGAGCTACGACTACGCCCGCGCCCTCGACACGACCGAGCGCTTCTTCTGGGACTTCTGTGACAACTACCTCGAGCTCGTGAAGCAGCGCGCGTACGGCGCCGCCGGCGAGCGCGGGGCGGGCTCGGCGCGAAGGGCGCTCGAGCTCGCCCTCTCAACCTTGTTGCGCCTCTTCGCTCCGCACCTTCCCTTCGTTACCGAGGAAGTGTGGTCGTGGTGGCAAGAAGGCTCGATCCATTGCGCGCCATGGCCCGACGCCAAGGAATTCGGGACCACCACCGAGGGAGCGGAGGCGGATCCCGCCATCTACGAGGTCGCTGCCGACGTGCTCGGCGAGATCCGCAAGGCGAAGACGTCGCAGCAGAAGTCGTTGCGAGCCGGGGTCGAGCTCGCGGTCGTGCGGGACACGCTTGAGCGGCTGCACGCGCTGGAGCCGGCGCTGGATGACGTGCGCCAGGCCGGCCGCGTCGAGGGGGCGCTGGAGCTGCTGCAGGCCCAGGAGTTCGCGGTCGAGGTCCAGCTCACCGAGGACGCGGCCTGAGTTGGACATCAGCGCGGCGCGGTCCTGGCTCGACGCCCACGTCAATCTCGAGTCGACAGGGCTCCCGCCCGGCACGAACCGGCGCGCGGCGCCGACGCTCGAGCGCATCGAAGCGCTTGTCCGGCTGCTCGGCTCGCCGCAGGAGTCGTACCCGGAGATCCACCTCACCGGTACGAACGGGAAGACCTCGGTCGCGCGGATGACGTCGGCGCTCCTCGAGGCGTCGGGCCTGTCTGTCGGCACGTACACGAGCCCGCACCTCGAGGAGATCAACGAGCGCATCGTATGGAACGGGGAACCTGTTGACGACGCGACGCTCGCGCAGCTGCTCACGCGTATCGCCGACGTCGAGGCGCACCTTCCCGACCGGCCGAGCTACTTCGAGATCCTCACCGCCGCCGCGTTCACGTGGTTCTCGGACGTCGCCGTCGACGTCGCCGTCGTCGAGGTCGGCGTGGGTGGGACGTGGGACGCCACCAATGTCGTCGACGGGCGCATCGCCATCATCACCAACGTCAGCGTCGATCACGTCGAGTATCTCGGCCCGACGCGCGAGCAGATCGCGGCCGACAAGGCCGGCATCGTCAAGCCCGGCTCGACCCTCGTGCTGGGCGAGACCGATCCCGGTCTCGTCCCGAAGTTCCTCGACCGCGGGGCGGCACAGGTGTTGATCCGCGCCAAGGATTTCGGTGTGACCGGCAATCGCGTCGCCCACGCCGGGCGTCTCGCCGACCTGTTCACACCGGGTGCGACGTACAACGGCGTGTATCTCCCGCTCCACGGCGCGTATCAGGCCGACAACGCAGCCGCCGCGCTGACTGCCGCCGAGTGCTTCCTCGAGCGGCCCCTGCCGGAGGACGTCGTGACCGAGGCGTTCGGCGCCGTGCGCTCGCCGGGCCGGCTCGAAGTCCTGGGACACCAACCGCTCGTTCTGCTCGACGGGGCGCACAACGTCGCCGGCGCCGAGGCGCTGCGCGCCGCCTTGGCCGAAGAGTTCCCGGAGACGCCGCGCACGCTCGTTGTCGGCCTGCTGCGCGAGAAGGAGCCCCACGAGATGCTCGATGCGCTCGACGCCAAGCAATCGGCGCGCGTGCTCTGCTGCCGGCCACCCAGCCCTCGCGCGCTCGACCCCGACGTCGTGGCGGCCGCCGCCGTTGACCTCGGCGTCGACCCGAAACGCATCGAGACCTTCGACTCGGTCGAAGACGCCGTGAGCCGGGCGCTCGCGGTCACGCTCGCCGACGAGCAGATCGTGGTGACGGGATCGCTGTACACGGTCGGCGCCGCGCGGCACGCGCTCGTTCACGGTGAGTAGCGGGTGTCTCTTGCTAGGGTCGGCCGCCGATGACTGATCGCACGCTCTTCTTGTGCAAGCCCGACGCGGTCGAGCGCGGCCTCGTCGGCGAGATCATCCGCCGTCTCGAGCGCCGGGGGTTGACGATCGTCGCGATGGACCTGCGCCGGATCGACGTCGAGCTCGCGACGGTCCACTACGCGGAGCACGACGGCAAACCGTTCTTCGAGGACCTCGTCGTGTTCATCACGCGTGGACCGCTCGTCGCGATGGTCGTCGAGGGCGGGCCCGACACGTGGGAGGTCGTCCGGATGGTGATGGGCGCGACGAACCCGCGCGACGCGGCTCCGGGCACGATCCGCGGCGACCTCGCCCTGGAGACCAGCGAGAACCTCGTGCACGGTTCGGACGGACCGGAGTCCGCCGAGCGTGAGATCGCACTGTTCTTCCCCGATCTGGTATGACGCGCCGCGCCGGGCGCGTGCCGGTAGCCTGACGTCCATCGTCGCTGTCTCCTTGGGGTCGTGTGTTGCGGGCGGGGGCACCGTGTGGTTCTTCGCGCGCTCGCAGCGTCCGATCCACCCGAATCCATTTCTTGGCGCCGTCGCAAGCTCCGGCTCTGCGTCGACGGACGGCAAAGCCGCCGTCGCCGCCGCCGGCTGGACCCACTCAGGGGCACCTCATAGCCTGGTCCTCTTCCCAGGCCAGGAGGCCCTCACAACGTGACCCGACCGTGGTTGTCCTCCGTCGTCGGCAACGACATGGCTGTCGACCTCGGCACCGCCAACACCGTCGTCTACGTCCGCGGCAAGGGAATCGTGCTGAACGAGCCGTCGGTCGTCGCGGTCAACACGAAGGACAGCCGGCCGCTGGCGGTGGGCATGGAGGCGAAGCGGATGGTCGGGCGCACCCCCGCCCACATCCAGGCCATCCGCCCGCTGAAGGACGGCGTGATCGCCGACTTCGACATCTGCGAGAAGATGCTCCGCTACTTCATCCAGCGGGTCCACCAGCGCCGGTGGGCCAAGCCCCGGATGGTGATCTGCGTCCCGTCGGGCATCACGGGCGTCGAGCAGCGCGCCGTCCAGGAGGCGGCCGAGTACGCGGGAGCTCGGAAGCCGGCCTACATCATCGAGGAGCCGATGGCCGCGGCCATCGGCGCCGGGCTGCCGGTCCACGAGCCGAGCGGGAACATGGTCGTCGACATCGGCGGTGGCACCACCGAGGTCGCCGTGATCTCGCTCGGTGGCATCGTGGCCAGCGAGTCCGTGCGCGTCGCGGGTGACGAGATCGACGAGGCGTTGATCAACTTCTGCAAGAAGGAGTACTCGCTCGCGCTGGGCGAGCGGACCGCGGAGGACGTCAAGACGCAGCTCGCAAGCGCGTGGCCGCTCAAGGAAGAGCTGTACGCCGAGGTCCGCGGGCGTGACCTCGTCACCGGGCTGCCGAAGACGATCGTCGTGTCGACCGGCGAGCTGCGCGAGGCCATCGACGAGCCCGTGCAGGCGATCTGCGACGCGATCAAGTACACGCTCGACCGCACGCCGCCCGAGCTCGCCGCCGACATGATGGAGAAGGGCATCGTCATCACGGGTGGCGGTTCGTTGCTGCACGGCCTCGACGCACGCGTCGCGAACGAGACCGGCATGCCCGTCCGCCGGGCGAAGAACCCGTTGTACACCGTCGTGCTCGGCTCCGGGC
>JBKOZX010000370.1:0-7295 GCA_046726115.1 Actinomycetota bacterium
AAACGAAACATCACGAGGCTCCTGGAAGCATTGCAGAAAGGTACGAGACGCTGACGAGTATCAGTCCCGACGCGGAGACCGCTCCAGGGTCCGAAGCATGATTCGAACAGGACGTTTGACCCTGCTCCATCGGTCTGGGCAGACGGCATTCGTGCGGGAGATCACAAATGGCGGCAGAGCCTCGCGTTACATCAGTCTCCTAGTTGCCACTCTCGGATCCGGAGACGACGCGGTGGTGAATCTCGGCTGTGAGTTGGTGAATGGCGCGCGTCAGCTCGGTATTGGTGTCTAGCTCCTGTTCTGTCGATAGGAAGTCATGGTCCGTCTTCGCTTGCTGGAAGGCCGCTTGACGGTTCTGGCCAATCAGAACGAACGTTGACAAGTAGATCGCTTCGAGAGACACAACGAGGGTCAGTGTCGGCCACGGGTTGGCTTCGAGGAAGACCATCCAGACCGCGAACACAATGGTATGGATGTAGACGAAGTTCATAGAGCCCGCGAACGCCGTGATCTTGTCTGCGATGCGCAATTGGAACTCCGTGGCACGTTGAGCCTGGTGGGCGATCACGACCGGGCTGTGCTGTTGCGACTTCTTGAGCTCGTTCATGTTCGTTCTCCTTCGCGTCCGAGACACCAGAATGGCGGGCGGACGCACCAAGCGATGCCCCAACACTCGGTCGAGGCCTAGGGACCAAGGTCCATTGGAACCCGGGCTGGCGGCCCTGGGCATCCGGGGACGACCCGACGAGGATCGAAGGTGGTCAGGCGCACTCTGTTTCCATGTGCCAAGACCGGATCACCAGCAACATTCGCAGAGGAGATTGATATGGCCCTATCTGATCAACTGAGCAAGCTTGCGGTCCGAGCCAAGGAAACCGAGGACCGGGTTGCGGCGGCGAAGTCCAAGGCTCGCGCCCAACTCGAACAGGACGTCCAGGCGGCTCGGGAGTCCGCCCAGAACCAGGCCGACGAGTTGCGCAAGACCGCCGAGGCGGACAAGAACAAGATCTCGGCTTGGTGGGCAGGCGTGCAGCGGAGCTGGAACGAGCACCTCGCGACCATCCGTCGCAACATGGACGAGAAGCGGTCAAAACTCGACGCGAAGGTCGCCAAGACAGACGCTGACATGGCAGAGGATGAAGCCGCGTTCGCGGTGGACTTCGCGATCGGCGCGGTCGAAGAAGCCGAGTACGCGGCGCTCTATGCCGTCCTCGCGAGGGCCAACGTCGAATCGCGTTCCTGAGGACGATCGGTAATGTCGGCGTTGACGCCGTGGAGGCTCGCGGTCACCGGCGGGGTGGGCATCCTCGCCGGTGTCGCGCTGGTGTCTGTTGACTGGACGCTGGCGTCGTTGGCCGCGTTCGCCGGCTTTGCGTTGGTGACGCGCGGCGCGTTGTACCTGGTCACGTCGGCGTCGTTTCGCGGCCTCGCCGGGGCCTTTGCGGTCTTGGAGGTCGCCGGCGATGTCGGCGTGGGCATCACTGCCCTTGCCTGGCGGGACCCGACCCTGTTGAGCCTGGCCGTCCTCATCGGGTCGTGGGCCATCTTGCACGCCATCGTCGGTGGGACGATCGCCATTACGACCCCGACCGAGCATCCGCCCTGGCCGCTCTCCCTCATGTTCGCGATCGGCGGACTTGTCCTCGGTGTGATCCTCATCGGTCGTCCTGGTGATTCTGTTCGCGGCGTCGCGGTGGTCATCGGGCTCTTGGGGCTCGTCGAAGGAACGCGCGAAGTCGCCGAAGCCGCGTTTCGTCACCGCCGAGACCGCCGAGTCCATCAAGCCACACACGCCCAATCGGCGGCACTCGCCTAGGAGGGGACACATGAGTGTCGACGCCGATAGCGGTGTCGACGATTCTGCGCCTCGACGCCGACCCAAGCTGCCAGCGGCCCTCGACCGCTTGTTCGCACGCGTTCCGAGTTCCTCGGACTTGGCGGCACGGCACGCCGACCGTGAGAGGCGCCTGGCCGAGGAGGGACAGCGCCTGGATTGGGCGGCGCTCGACCAGATGCGAGACGCGGTCGCTGAACCCGTCGACTGCGCGCTCGACACGCTACGGCCACTGACGGCCAAACTCGGTGCGATGCCAGTGCCGGCAGATCCTGAAGTCTGGGTCGAGCTGGGCCGGATCCTCGATGGCGCCACATGTACGCGGGACCCACGCTGCGATTCTTGCGACAAGCGATCTGAGTGGGGCTACTGGTGAGAACTCGCTTGCGGTTGATATATCGGCGGTCGGCACGGCACCGCTGTCCTTCTCGATCGCGTGCAGCAGGACCATGAGGTTCTCGGAGCGCTAGCCGCTTGTTGGACCTTATTGCTCCCAGCGTGGATGCGCTTCGGAGTGAAGAATTGTTCGGCCCCGAGAATGTCGATGGCGAGAAGGAGCACGAAGAGTGACGAAGCTGGGCTCGTCGTCAAGTGATGACTCGGGTTCCGGGATCGAGTCGATGGCAGTCAATTCGACGGCGGCGCCAACGCGGCGACCCAGGTAAAGCATCCAGCAGGCGTCAGCAACGAGCCAAACACGCACAGGTGATTCCTGGCACACCTCAAGCAGCGCCTCGTACTTCTTTCGCGTCGTGGAAGTGACGGGACGGGATGGATCCCGGGCAAGTCCATGAAGGTCGTCGCGCAGGCGCGCCACACCATCGCGCCCGTCAAATCGCGCCTTTGCTTCCATGAGCAACGAGACGGAGCCGTCGGAGCGAAGCCCGTGGAGGTCCCAAGGTCCCATGTCGAGCGCCAACCGGGCAGCGGGCCAGTCGTGATCCAGAACGAGTTCGGCGTACGCGCCGATGTGGATCAGATACTCGGTGTGCAAGGTCATGCCGCCCTTGCCGTCTTCGCCGATCAAGTGCGGGCGGTTGAGGTTGTGGGCTGCGCCAGGCAATGTGAACTCCCCGTCCGGCAAGACGCGTACGAGGCCTGCATCAAGTGCCCGCACGAACGATCGGCTCTCATCCTCACCGAGCCCTCGACTGCCGAGCCCGAGCGCGGGCTGCACCGTGCCGGGAGTGCGCGTTCCTGCTGGCGGCGAACCCAGCAGCCCACTCCTCAAGCAGCGCGTGCAGCCGTGCGACATCCGCTTCCCTACTCATGCGAGTCACGCCTAAGACACAGGTCTGCGCGCTGGATTAGGTCACGCGACTCCCGCCGCTCGGCGGGAGGCAGCCACGACCGGGTTGTCGGGAGGCGCGCACGCGATCTCCCAGTAGTTGCCCTCGGGATCAGCGAAATAGGCGTCGCGACCGACGAAGAACTCGGCGTCGGTCGGAGGCTTCGTGAACCTTCCGCCCGCCCGGCGAACAGTCTCCGCCAGCGCATCGACTTCGTCGGGGGTGTCAACGGTGATGATGATGTTGAACCGGATGCCGCCCTGTCCGATTTCTGGCTCCGCGTGCGCGTCGGCAGCCAACTTCTCCACTGGGAACAGGGCGAGCAGAGCCCCCCTCAGTTCGAACACAATGAAGTCCTCAGTGTCGAGCACCAGCGGCCAACCGAGGGCAAGGTAGAAGGCCCGCTGCGCGCCGACGTTCCTCACGCCGAGAGTGATGGTGTTCGCCAGCGGCGGGGCTTGCCGCGGTTCCACCTTCAACCTCCTTGTTTCAGCTTTCATGCGCTCGCTGTGGCGCTCTATCAAGGCACCGCGTGGCCTGCGGCCTCGATCTGATCGATGACCGACTTCAGGTCGTAGGTCTCACGCATTTGGTTGATCCGCCCGTTCGCGTCAATCTCGAACGCGGCCATGACCTTGGTGGAGATCGACTTCCCACCAAGTGTGAAGCCTCCATGCCACTCCACCATGACGGTCGTGCCGTCCGCGATCAGTGCGTCCACCACGACGATGTGGTCGCGGCCAACCGCAAGCTGCCTCGTGAGTTCGTCCACGATCACTTTCGCTCCACGTCGCACGCCTTGTGGACCGTCAACCCAAACGGCGTCGTCGTTCAAGAACCTACGGAGTTCGTCGGCCTCCGCGTCGGTCCACGCTTCGAGGAACTTACGTACCACCGACTCAGGTGAATCGCTCACTCGAACCCCGTCTCCGTGACAGACCGGCACCACTCAATCGGCACAGATTGCCCGATCCGGAGCTCGAGCGCCGACCGTCGCGGCGCACACGGAAGTGCCGATAGGTGCTCGATTCAGTGTTCCAACGCTGACATTCGGAGCGTGCGTTATGGCGCGCTCCGTCGATTCGACTGCTCAGGCCTCCGAGCCAAGACCTGAACGGCATTGACGCTTGGCGGCACTCGGGACACAGCCGCGTCTGCACGAGAAGTGGATCTGACGATTGACCCTTGACCTTTGAGTCGACTCGAAGGCTTACCGTGGGTGGCATGAACGGCCTCACCGTGTCTGGCCTCGCCCGCGAGGCGGGAATCTCACCCCACACCGTCCGCTACTACGAGCGCTTCGGACTGCTCCCTGTTCCTGTCCGCAGCGACGGCGGGTATCGGGTCTATGACCCCGCGCTCGCGGACCGCCTCCGCTTTATCCGGGGCGCCAAGCGCGTCGGCCTGCGACTCGATGACATCGCGGAGCTGCTCGAGGTCATGGACCGCGGCCAGTGCCCTTGTGGACACACCGACAGCCTCCTGCGCCGACGACTCGCCGAGATCAACGACGAGATCACCGAGCTCGCTGAGGTGCGCGACGAGCTCACGCGACTGCTCGACACCCACCCGCCCCCCGCATGTGCCAGTGGCGCCGCCGCGACCTGGTGGTGCCGCGACGAGTTCGCCGAGAGGAGGTGACACCGATGGGTCCCTGTCCCCCCTGCGGCTGCCCCTGCGGCCAACGCCCGTGTCCCTGCTGCGGCTACGACGACTGACGACAACGGACCGGGTGCACCACGGGTCCGAACGCGAACATGAGAGTGGCGAATCGGCGGCAGAGGCCGAGCGCGTACGAGCCGGATCGGTGCGCACCGGTGGCCTCGACGCTGTGGGGGCCATGGCTGCCTGGCACCGGGCTCGGGCGCTGGGTTGTGCACGCATCGCGTTTGATACAGGACCGCAGCGGCGCGTGGAGCGCGAAGGATTTGAACACCGGCCTTTGATCGACTATCGTCGATAATCGATGGATGTTGACCGTCACTCGGCGGAGGTATGGGCGAGCTGGTTTCGCTGCCTGGGCGACCCGTCACGAGTCTTGATCCTGAACCTGCTCGCGACCGCCCGACGCCCGATGACTGTCGGGGAGCTGGTGGAGGCCGTCGACGTCGGGCAGTCGACGGTGTCGCATCACATGAAGCTGCTGGCCGACGTTGGCTTCGTGCTCGTGGAGCGGGAGGGCACGAGCAGCCTCTACCGCGTGAATGAGCACTGCCTCGCCTACTTCCCGTCCGCGGCCGAGGTCGTGATGGGCCAGCTGCCCCGCTACGAACCCGTCGCCACCTCGTGTGTCGCTCCGTGGCAGCACGAGGATGCCCCGTCCCGTTCTCGACGACGAAGGACCCCAAGCAATGCCTGAGCATGATCGTGTCAACGCGTTGTTGCTGCAGCACTACGGCGAGGCGGCCCGCCGGGCGGCCGAACTCGAATCCACTCAGGAGTGTTGCGATGCCGTTGGTGCGCCCGTCTACGACCGCCGCTTCCTCGATGAGCTCCCCGCCGAGGCAGCCGCCGCGAGCATCGGCTGTGCCAATCCAGTAGCGATCGCCGAACTCAGCCCAGGCGAGGACGTCCTCGATCTCGGCTCGGGTGGCGGCATCGACGTCCTGCTCTCGGCGCGGCGGGTCGCGCCGGGCGGGAGGGCCTACGGACTCGACATGACCGACGAGATGCTGGAACTCGCTCGCGCCAACCAACAGCGCGCCGGCATCGCCAACGCCACCTTCCTGTCGGGCCACATCGAGGACATCCCGCTCCCCGATGCAAGCGTCGACGTCGTCCTCTCCAACTGCGTCATCAATCTCTCACCGAACAAGGAGACGGTCTTCGCCGAGACCTACCGTGTCCTCCGCTCCGGCGGGCGGCTCGCACTCGCGGACATTGCCGGGAAACACGAACCCGACGCCGCCTTGCAAGCCAACCCGAAGGCGTGGACCGACTGCATCGCTGGCGCCCTGACACGACAACGCTACGAACAGCTACTCATCGCCACCGGTTTCGTCGACGTCGAGATCACCGACAACCACCTCGTGCAAGACGGCTTCTGGTCCGTAATCGTGCGAGCCCGCAAACCCTGATGGAGCTCGACGCCTTCTCGCTCGCGAAGCAATTCCAACACATCGGTAATGCCCGGGTCGCGTTCGCCGACCAAGGCGAGGGTTCTCCGGTGCTGCTGCTCCACGGCTGTCCGTTCTCGAGCTTCATTTGGCGCAACGTCATCCCACCGCTAGCACGAGCGGGCCACAGGTGCGTGGCACCCGACCTCTTGGGCCTCGGAGACACCGAGACACCGCCGGATGCGGACTGGTCACTTCCCGCGCAGGTCGCGATGGTGACGGGGTTCCTCGACACGCTGGGCTTGGAACGAGTCCACGTCGTCGGCCATGACCACGGCGGTGCCATCGCACAACTGATCGCGGCCGACCACCCCGATCGCATCGACCGGCTCGTCCTGTGCAACGCCGAGGCCTACGACAACTGGCCCTCCGGCGACGAGCGACCGTTTGTGATCGCCACACAACTCCCGGTGATCGGGGCCCTCTTTCGACTCGCACTGTCATCGCCGATGACCCTCAAGTTCATCCTCCGCGAGGCCAAAGCCGTCAACAACCCGTCGGCCCTGACCCACGAACTCGTCGCTGGGTATGTGCGCGCCAACCTCAGCGATCCGCACAAGCGCGCCAAGACCGCCCGATTCCTCGCCGGACAACTCGACCCCGACAACAACCGCCACACGCTGCAGGCCATCGACGGGCTCCGCCGCTGCGATCGCCCCACCATGCTCCTGTGGGGCACCGTAGATCCCCACTTCGGAACGGAATGGGCCGACCGGCTCGCCACCGACATCGCCGGCTTTCGCCGCAAAGAACTCCTGCCGACCGGCCACCTCATCATGGAAGAAGAACCCGAACGATTCGCCGCCCTGCTCGCCGACTTCCTCGAGCGACAGGGGGATCGTCTGACTCAAGGCGGGCGGTCGCATAGACGTGACTAGGACGACCGTGAACCCCGCGAGCGCGCCCGCCGAATCGCCAGCCCTTGACCGTCAACAGATCCACGACGAGCTACGCCAACGTCGTGCCACGCTCCACGCCATCCTGGATTCAACAACCGCGGGCGAACTGCTGCGATCGAGCAACGGCACCCGCTGGAACAATGAGGAACTGTTGTTC
>JBKOZX010000371.1:0-5700 GCA_046726115.1 Actinomycetota bacterium
GCGCCACTCCGTGCCGACGCGTCTGCGTATCGACGCCGACGGTCAGTCGCGTACCGTCGATCTCCCCGCGATCGGCGACGTTCCCGGCGACAACGCCACGGTCCCGGTGACCGTCGGGTTCGACCCGATCACCGCCCAGAACGTGCGTGTCACGATCGACGCGGTGCGCGAGGTCAAGACGACCGAGTACTACTCGAACACGCCGATCGTGATGCCGGTCGCGCTGGCCGAGCTCGGCATCCCCGGCGTCCAGCGTCCGCCCCTCGCCGAGTCGCTGGCAGGCGCGTGCCGCGACGACCTCCTCAGTATCGACGGCGTGCCCGTGCCTGTGTCGGTGACCGGGTCGGTCGCCGACGCGGCGGCGGCGCGTCCACTCTACGTGCAGCGCTGCGACCCAGCCACGGGTGCCGCCTCGTCCACGCCGCTGCACCTCGACCGCGGCCAGCACATCCTGCGGTCCGCCCTCGGTCTCGACACCGGCGTCGACATCGACGGGATGGTCCTCGGCTCCGAAGCCGGCGGCGCGGCGCTCCCGCTCGGCGCGCGGGGCGCGGTCCCGGCCGCCGCGCCGTCTGGCGGCGCGCCGAAAGTCGACGTTACGTCGTCGGGGCGCACGGACATGAAGCTGCACGTCACCGGGGCCGACAAGCCGTTCTGGCTCGTGCTCGGCGAGAGCCACAACCGCGGGTGGGTCGCCTCCGTCGACGGGCATGACCTGGGCCAGGGCCGGCTCGTGAATGGATACGCCAACGGCTGGCTGGTCGACCCGAAGGACGCGCGCACGCTCGAGGTCACACTCACGTGGACACCGCAGCGGACCGTGTGGATAGCGCTCGGGATCTCAGCGTTCACGATGTTGCTCTGCGCCGCGCTCGCGCTCGGCCTGTTGAAGAGACGCCGTCAGCCGGCGGAGCCCGCAAGGGGGATGGACGAGCCGCCGGCCTTCCGCTGGCCGTTCGTGACCGCGGGAGCGCGCCCGCGCGGCGCTGTCGTCGCCGCCACTGCCATCGGCAGCGGGCTTCTCGCCGGCGTGTTGATCAAGCCGCTCGCCGGGCTCCTCGTCGGGCTTCTCGTGCTCGCGGCGTTGGTTCGCCCGCGCTGGCGTGTCCTGCTCGCGATCGGCGCGCCGGTGGCGCTCGGCCTCGCCGGCCTCTACGTGCTCGTGGAGCAGACACTCAACTCGTACCCGCCGGTGTTCGAGTGGCCGACGTTCTTCGACCGGGTGCACGTGCTCGGCTGGTTCGCGGTCGCGTTCCTCGCCGCCGACGCCCTTGTCGAGGTCGTGCGCACGCGGCGGCGCCGCGACGCGGATGCTCCCGAGCGGCCCGACTCGGCGAGCGGGTAGCTCCCACCCCGGACCGTGACCCCGCTGCGCCGGTTCTCGATCACGCTCGGAGTCGTCGTCGCCGGCGCGCTCGTCTTCCGGATCGTGTACGTGCTCGTGCACCTCCGCCACGAGCCCCTCGGCGGCGACTCGCTGTACTACAGCCTGCAAGGCCACGACCTCGCCCACGGTCGGTGGTTCATCGAGCCGTTCCGGTTCCGCATCGACCACGTCACCGCGCCGAGCGCGGTTCATCCGCCGCTGTTCTCGCTGTACCTCGGCGTGGTCTCCCGCCTGGGAGCCGACTCTTTCCTCGCGCACCGAATTGCCGCGTGCGTCGCCGGCGCGGCCGCCGTGGGCGTCATCGGGCTGCTCGGCCGGCGGCTGGCGGGCGATCGAGCCGGCCTGATCGCCGCCGTGATCGCCGCGCTCTACCCGTACTTCTGGATCAACGACGCGGTCGCGCTCTCGGAGTCGCTACTCGCGCTCACCACCGCGCTCATGCTGCTCGCCGCGTACGCGTTCTGGCGTCGCCCGTCCCCCTGGCGGGCGGCCGCGTTCGGGGGCGGCATCGCGCTCGTCGCGCTGACGCGGGCCGAGGCCGCGCTCCTCTTCGCGATCTTGGCGCTGCCGATGGTCATCATGGCGCCCGGGCTCGACTGGCGCCGCCGCCTCGAGCGCCTCGGCGCGATGGCGCTCGCCTCTGTGGTGCTCATCGGTCCCTGGGTGGGCTACAACATCGCCCGCTTCCAAGAGCCCGCCTACCTGTCGACCGGCTCGGGCGTGACGCTCGTCGACTCGAGCTGTGACGTCGTCTACTCGGGCGACGCCATCGGCTGGTGGTCGTTCACGTGCATCCCGGACCGGCTCGCAAGCGACGAGGCTGTGAACGACCGGAGGAACCGCGAGGTCGCGCTCCGGTACGTGCGCCACCACAAGTCGGAGCTGCCGAAGGTCGTGGCGGCCCGCATCGGTCGCATGTGGGGCGTCTTCCGTCCCCTCCAGACCGTCGACCTCGACGGCAGGGGCGTGAACGCCGACCGCATCGGGCTGGTTGCGTCGTACGTGCTGATTCCGCTGGCGATCTGGGGCCTCGTGGTCCTTCGCCGCCGAAAGGAGCCCATCCTGCCGATGCTGGCGCTGGCCGCGTTGGTCACGATCACGGCCGCACTCTTCTACGGGGCAATACGGTTCCGTATCCCCGCCGACGTGGCGATCGTGGCGTGCGCGGCGGTCGCGCTCAAGACGGCCTGGTCCAAACTGCGACCCGTCTCTCGGTAGGCTTCGCTGATCGCGCTGCACCTTCGTGCACTCGGATTGCGCCGCACGCTCGCGGCACCGACAGCTGCGGGAATGATCCTGACCGTCGTGTCGGCCGACGTCGCGGGCGCCAGTAGTGACTCGGATCAGACGCGCGTCGCGAACTCCGGCCAGGCGCTGGTGAACGCTCGCAGCGCCAAGTTCCGGGCGACGACGCGGGCCGACGCCGGCGGCGCCGCATCGAAGGTCACGTTCGACGGGGGCTCCAACTTCGAGCACCGCGCCGCCGAGTACTCGGTTGACGCAGCCGCGATCGGGCTCGCCGCAAGCGGGAAGGTCCGGGTGCGCTTCATCCGCGGCATCGAGTACTTGAGCCTCGACGCGTTGGAGGGCGGGACCTCGTCGACGACGCCGCAACTGGCGGGCAAGAAGTGGTTGCGGCTCAACCCGTCGGACTTCGGCGGCGACACGCAGATCGGCCAGAGCAATCCGAGCGCGGGTCTCGACGCGTTGGCCGGCGTGACCGGTGACGTGAGGAAGGCCGGACGCGAGACCGTGCGGGGCGCCAGCACGACGCGCTACCGGGCGCAGCTCGACCTCGACCAGGCGGTGGCGAAGGCGCCCGAGGATCAGCGCACCGAAGTCGCGGGCACGGTCCAGGCCCTCGGATCGGGCACGGTCCCGGCCGACGTCTGGCTGGACGGGAAGGGACGAGTCCGCAAGCTCCGGCTGAGCGTCGGCAGCACGTCCGCCGGGAACAAGGGCTCCGTCGTCTTCGAGTACTTCGACCTCGGGACCAAGGTGAGCGTCGACGAGCCGCCGGCGAGCGAGGTCGTCGACTTCTCCGACGTGCTCGGAGGGTCGACGCCTCCGGCCTCGTAGGCGAGAGGCGATCGTGGTCACGCCGGCGGTACGGCGGGTGATCGGCCACGCGTATCGCCGGCTCGGTCCGGCCCCGGCGTGTTCGCATCGCGAGCGCCGCTGGCTTCTGGCGATCGTGATCGTCGCCGTGGTCCTGCGCCTCACGTGGGCGCTCTACGCGGCGCGTGACCCGCACGGTTTGCACGACCCGACCTTGTACGAGGTGTTCGTGGCCCGCATCGCCGACGGCCACGGATACACGGCCGCCAACGGGGAGGCGACCACGTACTACCCGGTGGGGTACGTCGGGGCACTCGGCGCGGTCGTGTGGTTGGTAGGCCAGACCCCGCTTCCTGAGAACATCCCGATGACGGCGGCGCTGTTCAACCTCGTGCTCGGGGTGGGCACGGTCGCGTTGACGTTCGAGGTGGGGCGGCGGCTCGTGGACAACCGGGTCGGTCTCGTCTCAGCCGCGATCGTGGCCGTCTGGCCGAACCTGATCTTCCAGACCGCCGTGATCCTCACCGAGTCGCTGTTCATCTTCCTGGTCATGGCGGCGGTCCTGCTGCTGGTGGCGCTCCCCGCCTTGACGTCGCGGATCGGTTGGCGACGACTCGCCGCCTTCGGTGTGGTCCTCGGGTTGTCGGCGCTCGTGCGCCCGATCTCGCTCACTTTTCTCCCGGTGCTGTTGATCGTGTTCTTCGTGGCGCGCCTCGGCTGGCGGCTCGCGCTCCGGTACGTCGGCGTCGCCGTCGTCGCGGTCGTCCTGGTGTTGCTGCCGTGGATGATCCGGAACACCCGAGCAACGCACTCGCTGGTGGTGATCTCGACGAACCTCGGCGACAACCTCTGCATCAGCCGTCATGCGGGTGCGACCGGAGGGTTCCAGGGCAGCGCGGCGTGCACGGTCCGGGCACCAGGATTGAACACGCCGGACTACGAGGTCGAGGTGAACAACACGAACACCCGGCGCGCAGTGCGATTCGTCAGAGACCATCCGCTCACCGAGGCGAAGCTCGTCTTCCTGCGCGGCTACCACGCTTTCCAGAACGACCACGACGGCCTTGTGGCATCGGAGTCGTACGGCAGCAATCGCTTCATTCCATCGCTCGTCCGGCGCATCTTGGAGATCTTCAGCGACGCCTATTTCTTTGTCGCGCTGGCGTTGGCGCTGCTGGCGGTCCCGGCGTTCGTGCGCCGGGATCAACCGTGGCGTCTCTTCTTCGCGCTGGCCGCCGCCGCGCTCGCCGTGCAGCCGCTCATCTTCTTCGGCGACCCGCGCTTCCATCTCCCCGTATTGCCGTTCGTCGCCGTCCTCGCCGCCGTCACCCTCTGCCGTGCCCGGTCGTTCTTCGTCGCCGGGGCTGACGACCCCGGCCCTGCCGATCGGTCCCGCCCGGGGCTGGACAACGGGCAAACCGGGCAAATAGGCTAAAGGACCCGCCGGTCGAGCGGGGCCAAGGGGGGAAGTAGCAGTGGCGAGGCAGGTTTCTGGTCGGGTCTTCGCCGTGGTCGTGGTTGCGGCCGCGGCGCTCGCTTTCGCGAGGGGCGCGTATGCCGCCAGCAGCGGCGGGTACAGCGCCGGCGCCCAGGACTGTCCGAACGACGCCGACGCCAACAACGCCGGCGAGCCTGGCGCGAGCCAGCCGAACGCCGCCGTCCCGGGCTGTCACAACCTGAAGATCAACGTCGAGGACGGCCAGGGGAACCGCTACGCGCAGTTCGGGATCGACCAGATCCCGAACGGCGCCAGTGAGGGAAGCGCCGACGCCCTGCCCCATGCATTCGACGCTGCCGTCGACGCCAACGGCACACCGACGGGCACGCCCACCGACATGTGCGCGACGAGCGGCTTGGGGGTCGCCGCGCACGGCGACGTGACCGACCCGTCGGCGACCACAGGGACGCCGTCAGCGTCTCAATCGGCTGCTGAGCCGGACCGGCGCCGCGGGGAGCAACCATCGACGCTTGCCTCCCCGCGCCGCCGGGACTGACCGGATCCCGCGTCGGGTAACGACAGAGCGTGACCGGCACCGGACTGCTCGACGACGCTCGCGGCGAGCCGTCGACCTCGACGCGACCACGCCCGAGCCCGATCCCGCCCGTGCGCGAAGAGGCACAACGCATCCACCGACTGCGCGCCATGAAGCGGCGCGCCACCGGGCTGCTCGTCGTGATGGCCGTCGCCTTCGTCGTCATCACCGTCTTCGGTGACAGCACGGGATGGACGGGGTACGCGCAGGCGGCCGTGGCGG
>JBKOZX010000372.1:0-3130 GCA_046726115.1 Actinomycetota bacterium
ACGCGGTCCTTCGCCTTGCGCGTACCCAGCCACGCGCCCGGCGGCCACTGCTTCCAGTTGATGAGGCCCTTGTAGCGGAGCAACTCGATGCGCGGATGGTCCTTCGGGTAACCGCGCGGCGCGGTCTTGAGCACGTCGTGCGCGCTGACATCGATGCCCGCATCGCGCGCCTTCGCCACGATGGCGACCAGGGCGCGGCCGCTGCGGTCGTCGGCGACCGCCGTGCGGAAGCGCTCGAGCTGATCGGGCGCGGGCATATAGAGACCGCAGCCGGCGCCGAGCCCGTCAGCCGAGAACTGGATGTAGCCGCCCTTCGAGAGTGTCCCGGCGATGGCGGTCTTGTACGGCGACTTGTCCTTGCTGAAGCGGACGTCGCGGTAGGGGCGGAAGATCCTCCCCTCCCCGAACTCGCGCCCGAGCTCGGTCAGCAGCTCCTCCATCGGGCCGCGCACGACCTCCTCGTAGATCGACTTGTGCTCGGTCCAATACGTCTTGGAGTTGTCGGCCTCGAGACCCTCGTAGAACTCGATCGCCTCGGCTGGCCACCCGCGGAACGCCACAGCATTGGAGGGTAATCACCGCGCCGCGGGGCGAACCTCGCGCAGGCCACCTATGTCGGTCTGCTCGCGTGAAGGATCCCCGTCAACCCCCCGGTGCCGGCGCGGGCCATCATCGGCGGGTGAGCGAATCGGCCCGCGGGCGCCTGCTCGTCGCGACGCCCACCCTGTACGACCCCAACTTCTTCCGCACCGTCGTGCTCGTCCTCGAGCACAGCGACGACGGGGCGCTCGGCGTCGTGCTGAATCGGCCCAGCGAGACCGTCGTCAGCCAGACGCTGCCCGACTGGAGCCATCTCGCGTCGGACCCCGACGTCGTGTTCGTCGGCGGGCCCGTCTCGACCGACGCCGCCATCGGCCTCGCGCGCGCCGGCAGCTCGGAGCACACCGACGGATGGGCGCCGCTCTTCGGGCCGCTCGGGACGATCGACCTCGGGCGCAACCCCGTCGACCTCCCCGTCGGAGTCCAGAACCTGCGGGTGTTCGCCGGGTACGCGGGGTGGTCCGGCGGTCAGCTCGACGGCGAGCTCGAGTCGGGCGGCTGGTTCGTCGTCGACGCCGCGCCCGACGACGTCTTCACCCCCGAGCCGGACGGTCTCTGGGCGTCGGTGCTGCGCCGGCAGGGCGGCCGGCTCGCGATGTTCGCAACCGCTCCGCCGCACCCGTCCGTCAACTGATGACGCGCATCGTCGTCGACGGCATGAACGTGATCGGCACCAAGCCCGACGGATGGTGGCGCGACCGCGACGCGGCGGCGCGGCGCCTGCTCCGGCGGCTGCAACACGCGACAGCGCGCTCCGGCGATGCGTTCATCCTCGTGCTCGACGGCCGGCCGCTCGCGGACGTGGCGGAGGGCGCCCACGACGGTGTCGACGTCCGCTATGCGCGCCGGCGCGGCCGGGACGCGGCTGACGACAGAATCGTGGACCTCGTCGCCGGCGAGCCCGAGCCGGCCGAGCTCGTCGTTGTGACGTCGGACCGCGAGCTGGTGAACCGCGTCACCGCGCACGGCGCGCGGACCGAGGGCGCGGGCGCGTTCCTCCGCCGGCTGGAGCGCCTCGGCGCGTGAGGCAGCCGATCAGTTCCCGGTGAGGGCCAAGCAGGACTGCTCGTCTTGGAGGAAGCCGAGCCGGAAGCCCTCCATGCGCTCGAACGCGGTGCCCCGCGCCGCCTGCTTGGCCGCGACCGGGTCCCCGAACACGAGGAGCGACTGCACGACCTCGTCGAGGTCACCGGGCGAGAGCGAAAACGCGAAGTTGCTCCTGGCGGACCCGCCGCGGGCCGCCTCCGTGCCCTGCTGATCAACGGGCACGCTGCCCACCCATGCGCCCGTCAGGCAGTCGGCTTGTAGCCCGACTTCCTTGGTGTCCCCAGTGATGCCAAGACGGCTCTGCATTGCCGATGCCCACGCGTTGCCGATGAGCACGGCAACGGCAAAGTCGCCAAATTCCCCGTAGACACTCCGGATGAGGTTGCGGTCGTAGCCAACGAAGTCCTTGTCCTGGCAGTAGAAGATCGTGTCCTTGTAGTCGCTCGCCTTGAAGCCGGGGCACTTGGGGAGCGAGCTCTTGTCCTTCGGGTTGTACGAGACCACGTCGCTCACGGTCTTGTAGGGCTGTCCGCCGAAGGTGTACTGGCCCCAGTAGAGGTCGAGGTCCTGCTTGGTAGTCGGTAGGACGTCCTTGAACGGGAGGTTTCCGCCTTGGAGCGTGTCCGTCGCGCTTTGGAAGGGCAGCTCCTGGATCAACGGCGGGTTCACCGTGTACTGGGCGCAACGTTGGGTACCGCCCTCGAAGCCCTCCTGGAAAGCGTTGACCCGGTCGAACCCGGACCCGTGCGAGCTCTCGTTCGTCGGGTCGCCGCCGGGCGGGTCGCGGAACTCGAGCATGCCGGCGAGGCCCTTGTCGAGGTCGCCGGGATCGAGCTTGAGCAGCTTGCTGTCGCCGTTGTCGACGTGGGCGACCCACGCGCCGGCGAAGCAGTCGGCCTGCTGCTCGGCCAGCACGGGGGCGGGGAACTCCGTTCCAGTCTGGGTCTGGATCACGTGACCCCACTCGTGCGACAACACCTGGGCGAGCGTGAACGCCCCGAACTTCTTGTACAGACCGGGGAACAGGTCTTCGTTGTCGTAGTTGACGGTCATGTCGAGCGGGCAGTGGAACGCGTTGTGCTTGTAGTCCTTGTACGTCCCGCCGGTCTCGCGGGCGCAGTCGGTGATCGACGACATGTCGGTCTTCGAGGTGTAGGCGTGGACGTGACTCGGCGGCAGCACCTGGTACCGAACGCCGTACACGGCCGGCATCTGCTCGGACCAGAAGTCCTGGATGTCCTGGATCGACGTCTTGAGGATCTTGTCGTACGGCTGTGCCGCCGGCCGCTGTTCGTTCGCGCCCGCTGCGCCCACCCCGACTGCGCCGATCGCTCCGACCAGCACCGCGCTGACGAGCAGCGCCACCCACCGTCTGAACACCGGACCCTCCCCTGCCGCAAGGGTCGACAGTCTGCCAAAGATCGGAGGAACCCTCGGGCGCACCCGGCGCTTGGTGTACTGGGGTCATGGCAGACCCCCTACC
>JBKOZX010000373.1:0-3320 GCA_046726115.1 Actinomycetota bacterium
ACGACACGTACGTTTCGCAGCTGCACGCACGGCTGTTCCAGCAGAACGGTGAGGGTTACGTCGAGGATCTCGGCTCGACCAACGGCACCTACGTGAACGGCAAGCAGATCAGCAGCGTCACGCGGCTCAAGCGCGGCGACCAGGTGCAGTTCGGGCAGACCGTGGCCGAGGTCGTCAAGTGAGCATTGTCAGCGCAGTGAACACGGCGAACGCGGCGAGCCGGCCGTGAGCCCGCTGAAGCTCGTCGCCGCCGGCGTCACCGACGTCGGGCGCGTCCGCGACGGCAACGAGGACGACTTCCTCGTCGACACCCGCACCAGCCTCGTCGCCGTCGCGGACGGCATGGGCGGGCACCGCGCCGGCGAGGTCGCCAGCGCCACCGCCCTCGAAGCCCTCCGGGCCGCGGTCGCGTCCGGCGAGCCCATCCGCGACGCGATCGTGGTCGCCAACGACGCCGTCCTCGAGAAGTCGGTGTCCGACCAGGAGCTCCAGGGCATGGGGACCACCGTCACCGCCGGCACGCTCGCGAGCGGCGGGACGCTCCTCGTCGGCCACGTCGGCGACTCGCGCGCGTACCTCGTCCGCGACGGTGAGCTCACCCAGATCACGAACGACCACAGCCTCGTGGAGGAAATGGTCCGCGAGGGCGAGCTGACCCCCGAGCAAGCCGAGGTCCATCCCCAGCGCTCGATCATCACCCGTGCACTCGGGATCGATCCCCAGGTCGAGGTCGACGTGTACCCGCTCGAGCTACGCGCCGGGGATCGCGTGCTCCTGTGCTCGGACGGGCTCACCACGATGCTGCGGGCCGACGAGATCGCCGAGATCCTCGGCGGCGAACATGATGCCGAGCGGGCGGCGCAGCGGCTCGTCGACGCCGCCAACGCCGCCGGCGGCGAGGACAACGTGACCGCGCTGGTCGTCGACGTCGTCGAGGACGACGGCGCGCCCGTCGTCGCGCCCGCCGATGTCGGCGAGGACCACACGTCCGAAACCGCGGCGGTGAAGCCGCGGCGCCGTCGCGGCCGGAGGCTGGTGCGGGCGCTGCTGTGGATCCTCCCCGTCCTGGCCGTCCTCGCCCTCGCGTTCGGCGCCGTCGGCTGGTACGCGCGCCGCACGTACTTCGTCGGCGTCGACAAGAACCGCGTGACGATCTTCAAGGGGCGTCCGGGCGGTGTGCTCGGTTGGAATCCGACTGTCGACCGCCGCACGACGATCGACCTCAGCGAGCTCACGGACGCGGAGAAGTCGTCAGTCAGGGACAAGAAGACCTTCTCGTCGCGCGGCGGCGCGAACGACTACGTCACGCGTCTGCGGAAGAACATCGAGCAGCGCACGACCACCACGACGGTCCCGACGCCGCCGGAGTCGACCGTCCCGCCGATCACGGCCGCGCCCGCGGCGCCACCACCGTGAGCCTCACCGCGGGACAACGCCGCAACACGGAGCTGACGCTCGGGGTGCTCGCCGTCCTGATCACGGTGGGCGGGTACATCCTCGTGGCGCTCTCCAAGGGTCCCTCGCTCCCGGCCAACATCTGGTTCTTCCTGGGTGTCCTGATCGGCCTGTACGTCGTCGCGCACCTCGCGGTGCGGCGGTTCGCGCCGCGCGCCGACGGGACGCTCCTCCCGCTCGCGGCGCTGCTCAACGGCATCGGGTTCATCACGATCACGCGCATCGACCGAGACACGCGCGACCAGCTCGCGCCCAGTCAGGCGGTCTGGACGATGGTCGGGGTCCTCGCCTTCATCGGCACGCTCGCCCTGGTGCGCCGAGCGTCTGTGCTCGAGCGGTACCGGTACACGTTCCTGTTCCTCGGGCTGTTCGCGCTGCTGCTCCCACTGGCCCCCGGGCTCGGCACCGAGATCAACGGCGCCCGACTCTGGGTGAGGCTGGGCCCGATCAACTTCCAGCCCGGCGAGATCGCGAAGGTGTTCCTCGTGATCTTCTTGGCCGGCTACCTCGTCGACAAACGCGAGGTCCTCGCCGCCGGCGGGCGGCGCATCGCGGGCCTGCGCGTCCCGGCGGCGCGGCACCTCGGGCCTCTGCTCCTGGCGTGGGGCGTGTCGCTCGTCGTCATGATCCGCGAGAAGGACCTCGGCTCGTCGCTGCTGTTCTTCGCCGTGTTCGCGGTCATGCTCTACATCGCGACCGAGCGCCCGGCGTTCCTGCTCGCCGGAGCCGGGATGTTCGTGGCCGGCGCCGCGATCGGGTACGCGATCTTCGGCCACGTCCAGGAGCGCGTCTCGGTATGGGCGAACCCGTGGCCGGTCGCAGGCGGCAACGGCTACCAGATCGTCCAGTCCTTGTTCTCGTTCGGGTCCGGCGGCTTCGCGGGGACGGGCCTCGGGCTCGGGAGCCCGGACAAGATCCCGAACGCGTCGACCGACTTCATCTTCGCGGCCATCGGCGAAGAGCTCGGGCTGATCGGCACCGTGGCGGTCCTGATCGCGTTCCTGTTGCTCGTCGGGGCCGGGTTCCGCATCGCCCTGCAAGGCGACCGCCCGTTCCCGAAGCTGTTCGCCGCCGGCTTGACGAGCATCATCGGAATCCAGACGTTCGTCATCCTCGGTGGCGTCACCCGCCTCATCCCGCTCACCGGCGTGACGCTGCCGTTCGTGTCGTACGGCGGCTCCTCGTTGATCGCCAACTTCGTGATCATTGCGCTGCTGCTGCGGATCTCCGACGAGTCCGCGGAGCGGGCTGCGAGACCGACCGCGCGAGCCGGCGTGCTCGCCCGCCGGTGAACCGCGCCATCCGGCGGGTGGGGATCGGGGTCACAGTCCTGATCCTGCTGCTCGTCGGTCAGCTCACGTATCTCCAGGTCTACGACGCCGACCACCTCGCGAATGACCCGCGTAACATCCGGTTCCAGCTGCGCGACTTCTCCAAGCCGCGCGGCCAGATCCAGACCGCCGACGGCCAGATCGTCGCCCGGTCGGTGGAGACGGGCGACGAGCTCAAGTTCCAGCGGCTCTATCCGCAGGGCGATCTGTTCTCTCAGCTCGCGGGTTATCAGTCGTTCGTGTTCGGCAACGTCGGCATCGAGCGCACGGACAACAACGAGCTCGCCGGCCGCGACCCCCTCCTCCAGATCAGGAACGTCGCCGATGTGCTCGCGGGCAAGGAGGCCGTCGGCAACGTCGTGCTGTCGACGAGCCAGCAACTCCAGGCGGCGGCGCGCGACGCACTCGGAGCGCAGCACGGGTCCGTCATCGTGATGAATCCGAAGACCGGCGCGATCCTCGCCATGTACTCCAACCCCAGCTACGATCCGCAGCAGTTCGCCAGCCACAACACCAAGGTCGCACAGGACTACC
>JBKOZX010000374.1:0-10081 GCA_046726115.1 Actinomycetota bacterium
GACGTAGCCCGCGAACGCGAGCGCCAAGCGCAGGGTGGCGAAGAGCAGGCCGATCGCCAGCCACACCGCGATTGCCGCCACGATGACCAACCCGACCTTGAACCACAACGGGACTCCGGGAGGCGCGCTCTCGTAGTCGGACGCCATCGTCAACCCACCTTCTCGATGACCTGTTCAGAGAACCGGCCGAGCTGCTCCCGCAGTGTGTCGAGATCGAAGCCGAGCGGGGGGAGCGCGACGCGGTCGACGCCGAGGTCCGCGAAGCGGCGGACGCCGTCAAGGTCCATCACGCCACCCGCGGTCACCTCGATCGCGTCGGGGTCACGGCCGGCGTCCTGGGCGGCGCCGCGCATCGTATCGAGCAACGGGACCAGGTCGTCGTCGGTTGAGCGCCCCGGGAAGAATCCGTCGCCGAGACGACCGGCGCGACGCGCCGCCGCGGGAGTGTGACCGCCAACGTGGATCGGGATCGCCGGCTGCGCCGGCTTCGGATAGCACTTGGCACGCTGGAAGCTCGCGTAGCGGCCTTCGAAGCTCGGCTCCTCGTCGCGCCACAGCGCTCGCAACGCTGCGATGTACTCGTCCGTGCGCGCGCCACGGCCCTCGAATGGGACGCCGAGCGCGTCGAACTCTTCGCGCAGCCACCCGACCCCGACACCGAGCTCGACGCGGCCGCTCGAGAGCACGTCGAGCGTCGCGAGCTCCTTGGCGAGGATCACGGGATTGCGTTGCGGCAGGATGAGGATGCCGGTCGCGAGACGGAGTGTCGTCGTGGCGGCCCCGACCCACGTGAGCCAGATCAGCGGATCGGGGATCGGGCTCTCCTCCGGCCCGGGCATGCGACCGGACGGTGAGTACGGGTACTGCGACTCGTACGCGGCCGGGACCACGACGTGCTCGACGGTCCAGAGCGATTCGATGCCGTGCTCTTCGGCGATGCGCCCGAACGACGCAGCCATGTCCGGCTGCACATACGGCCCGACATTGGCGAACAAGATCCCGAACTTCATGCATGCCCCCGGTCGTCGCTCGGCCGTTCCTCGAGGTCGCCGCCGCGCAGCCTAGGCGGACTGTCCGAGCCGGCTCGGCCGCTGTGTCAGGCTCTCGTGCATGAACATCGGTGTGATGGGAGCGACCGGCCCCGCCGGCGGCGGCTTGTCGGCGCGCCTCGCCAGCATCGGATACGAGGTGGTCACCGGCTCGCGAGACCCGGCTCGAGCCGAGGCGGCGGTGACGAAGCTGCGCGAGCAGTGGGGCGATCGGGTCAGCGGACTCAAGGCAGGCGGCAACGCCGATGCCGCCGCCGCCGACTTGGTCGTCGTCGCCACGCAGTGGGAAGCCGCCGTCCCGACCGCCGCGCAACACGCAGGCGCACTGGCCGGAAAGGTCGTCGTCGCGATGGCCAACGGCCTGACGAAGCACGGCCGGGAGTTCCACCCGGTGCTGCCGGACGAAGGATCGATCTCCGCAGCGATGCAAGCGGCGGTGCCCGACGCCCGCGTCGCCGCGGCACTCCAGCACATCCCGGCCGCCGCGTTCGGCGACCTCGATCACCCGATCGACAGCGACGTGATCGTGTGTGCAGACGACGATGCCGCCCGCACCGCCGTCCTCGAGCTCGTGGCGGAGATCCCGAACCTGCGCGGCTTCGACGCGGGATCGCTCGCGAACGCGGTCGGGATCGAGGCGTTTGCGGCCGTGCTGCTCACGATCAACCTGCGGCACCGGGCCAAGGCGAGCCTGCGGTTGGTCGGCGTGGACCCGGCAGAATCGGGACGGTCGGGCTCGGAGGGCACGTGACCCTGCGAATCCAGGACACCGCGCAGCGCGCTCTCGTCCCGTTCGAGCCGGCGCACGTCGTGCGCATGTACGTGTGCGGCATCACGCCGTACGACTCGACCCACCTCGGCCACGCCGCCACGTACATGACGTACGACCTGCTCACGCGGCGGCTCGAGGACCTCGGCCACGAGGTACGCATGGTGCGCAACGTCACCGACGTCGACGACTCGATCCTCCCCAAGGCGCGTGAGCTGGGCGTCGACTACCTCGAGCTTGCCGACGCCGAGCTCGCCCGCTTCCAGGCCGACATGGACGCCCTCGGCATGCGACCTCCTGCGGCGGAGCCACGGGCCACCGAGTCCATCGGCGGCATGATCGACATGGTGACCCAGCTGCTCGACTCCGGGCATGCCTATCTCACGCACGGCACCGCGTACTTCGACGTCTCGACGTTCCCTCGGTATGGCGAGCTGTCGCATTACTCCGAGGAGCAGATGGTTCGGCTGGCGCGCGCCCGGGGCGGGAACCCCGACGATCCGCACCGTCGCGCGCCGCTCGACTTCATCCTCTGGCAGCCGTCGGAACCGGGGGAGCCGGCGTGGCGGGCGCCGTTCGGCGTCGGCCGGCCGGGCTGGCACCTCGAGTGCTCGGTGATGTCGATGGCGGCGCTCGGCCCGACGCTCGACCTGCACGGTGGCGGCACCGACCTGATCTTCCCGCATCACGAGTGCGAGGTGGCGCAGAGCGAGAGCATCACGGGGCAGCCGTTCTCGCGCTCCTGGATGCACTCGGCGATGGTCATGTACGAGGGCGAGAAGATGTCGAAGTCACTGGGCAACCTCGTGTTCGTGAGCGACCTGTTGAAGATCGCCGACCCGCGCGCCATCCGTCTCGCGCTGATGCGTCATCACTACCGCGCCGGGTTCGAATGGCACGACACCGACCTCGACGAGGGCAACGCCCTCCTGCACCGCCTGGTCGCGGCGGCCGAGCGGCCCGACGGCGCGGACCCGCGTCCGTTCGCCGAACGTGTGAGGAGCGCGCTCGACGATGATCTCGACGCACCGCGGGCGTTGGAAGCGCTCGACGACCTCGCCAGTGCGGTCCTGTCCGGGGGCTCCGATCCGGAAGCGCCGAGGGTCCTGCACGAGCTCGGCAACCTGCTCGGCGTCGACCTCACGCTGCCGGTCGAGCACCGATAGCTGTCACGAACCCTTGTAGTTGAGGATCTCGCGCATCGTGTGCTCCGGTGCGACGAGATCGGCCTGATCGGCCATGACCTGCGCGAGGTCCTTGTACGCGTCCGGGATCTCGTCGATGAGCGCGCCGGCGCGGTCCTGGTTCCAAGCGGTGCCCTTCATCTGGGCACGGAGTTGCTCGGCGGTGAAGCGCTTCTTCGCCTGACGACGGCTGTGGCGCCGACCGGCGCCATGGGCGCACGATTCGTAACTCGCGTGGTTGCCGAGGCCACGCACGATATGGATGTCGGTTCCCATCGATCCGGGGACAACGCCGCGATCGTCCGTGCGGGCGCGGATCGCTCCTTTGCGTGTGATCCAGAGCTCGTGGCCGTCGTGGGACTCGCGAGCGGAGTAGTTGTGGTGACAGTTGATGCGGTCGACTTCCGCGCCGTTGCCGCTGAACGCGAAGAGCTCATCCAGGAGGACGTCCATCATCTGCTCGCGGTTCGCATGCGCGTAGTCCTGAGCCCAGAGCATGTCCGCGACGTAGGCATCGAACTCGTCCGTGCCCTCAGAGAAGTACGCGAGGTCACGGTCCTCGAGCTCCAGGCCGGACACTTGCGCGAGCTTCCTCGCCCTCTCGATGTGCGTGCTCGCGAGCTCGTTTCCGATGCCGCGGCTGCCAGAGTGCACGACCGTCCATACGCGATCCCGCTCGTCGAGGGCTGCAGCAACAAAGTGGTTTCCACTTCCGAGCGTGCCGAACTGCGTGACCGTGCGCTCGGTCTGTTTCGGCGTGAAGTTGCTCGCAGGGGGATGGTCCGCAAACCATGCGTGTCCCGCGGCGGCGTGTCCGCGGTGGCCCTTGCCCACGCCGGCAGGGATGGCGCGCTCGATCCTCGCCACGAGCGGGTTCAGGTCATCCGGGAGGTCGGAACGGGTGAGGGCGGTCTCCACCGCGACCATGCCGCATCCGATGTCGACACCCACGGCGGCGGGGATGATGGTGTCCCGCGTCGGGATCACGGAGCCGACCGTCGCGCCGATGCCGAGGTGCGCGTCGGGCATGAGCGCGACGTGACCCTCGATGATGGGCAGTCGTGCGGTGCGGCGCGCCTGCGCGAGCGTCTGCTCGTCCAGCTCCGACGCCCACGACAGCAGTTTCGGCGCGATCTCGGTCGGCGGCATGACCCCATTGTCGCGTCGCCCCAAAAGTCGGAGACCGAAAAAGGCCTGCTGGTATCGTCGCCAGGGAGATGAGCCCCGCCGACGCGGTCAAGATCACGCTGCCTGACGGCTCGCGACGCGAGTACAGCCGGGGTGTCACGGCGGCGGAGGTCGCGGCGTCGGTCGGGAAACGCCTCGCGAAGGACGCGATCGCCGCCAAGGTCGACGGCGCGTGGGTCGATCTCGACCGCCCGATCGAGCACGACGCCGCGGTGACGATCGTTACCCCCGATACCCCTGACGGTCGCGAGGTGATCCGTCACTCGACCGCGCACGTCATGGCCCAGGCGGTCACGGATCTCTTCCCCGGCGCGCGCTACGCGATCGGGCCCGCCATCGCCGACGGCTTCTACTACGACTTCGAGCTCCCCGAGGGCAGGCACTTCTCCGAGGACGACTTGGGTCGCATCGAGACCCGGATGCGCGAGATCGTCGCCGCCGACGAGCCGTTCGTCCGCGAAGAGGTCGACCGCGACGAGGGGCTGCGGCTGTTCGCCGACCAGCCCTACAAGATCGAGATCATCGAGCGCGTCGACCCCGATGACGCCTCGGAGGTCGGGGAGGGCTCCGTCATCTCCGTCTACCGCAACCCGCGCGACGGCGACGGCGCTTTCGTCGACCTGTGCCGCGGCCCGCACGTGCCGTCCACCAAGCGGCTCGGCGCGTTCAAGCTGATGCGGGTCGCCGGCGCGTACTGGCGGGGCGACGAGAAGCGCCCCATGCTCCAGCGCATCTACGGCACGGCGTGGGAGTCCCAAGCCGCGCTCGATGCGCACCTGCACCAGCTCGAGGAGGCGGAGCGGCGCGACCACCGCAAGCTCGGCGCCGAGCTCGACCTGTTCTCGTTCCCACACGAGATCGGATCGGGTCTCGCGGTGTTCCACCCCAAGGGCGGCACTGTGCGTCGCGTGATGGAGGACTACTCGCGCCGGCGGCACGAGGCCGCCGGCTACGAGTTCGTCTACTCACCGCACATCACGAAGAAAGAGCTGTTCGAGACGTCGGGTCATCTCGAGTTCTTCGCGGAGGGCATGTTCCCCCCGTTCGAGCTCGACGAGGGCACTGAGTACTACCTCAAGCCCATGAACTGCCCGTTCCACATCCTCATCTACGCCAGCCAGACGCGGTCCTATCGCGACCTTCCTTTGCGGCTATTCGAGTTCGGGAGCGTGTACCGGTACGAGCGCTCGGGCGTCGTCCACGGACTCACCCGTGTGCGCGGCATGACCCAGGACGACGCGCACATCTTCTGCACGAAGGAGCAGATGATCGGGGAGCTGGAATCGATCCTGCGATTCGTGCTCGACGTGCTCCGCGACTTCGGGCTCACCGACTTCTACCTGGAGCTGTCCACAAAGCCCGAAGGCAAGGCCGTCGGCGACGACGACGAATGGGCCGAGGCGACGGACGCGCTGCGCGCGGCGGCGGAAGCGATGGAACTCGACTTCGTGCTTGACGAGGGAGGCGGAGCGTTCTACGGCCCCAAGATCTCAGTGCAGGCGCGCGATGTCATCGGCCGCACGTGGCAGATCTCGACCATCCAGCTCGACTTCCAGGAGCCGCAGCGGTTCGACTTGCACTACGTCGGCGCCGACAACGAGCGCCATCGGCCGATCATGGTGCACCGAGCGCTGTTCGGCTCGATCGAGCGCTTCTTCGCGATCCTCCTCGAGCACTACGCGGGCGCGTTCCCGACATGGCTCGCGCCGGTGCAGGTGACAGTGTTTCCCGTCGCGGATCGGCACGACCCGTACGCGTTCCGGCTCGCGGATCGGCTGCGCGCCGAAGGGTTCCGGGTCGAGCTGGTCGACGCCACCAACGACTCGCTCGGCGCCCGGATTCGGCGCGCCAAGCTCGAGAAGGTGCCGAACGTGCTCGTCGTCGGGGACGAGGACGCCGATGCGGGCACCGTGGGCGTGAACCGGCGGGGGAGCGACCAGCCTGAGCGCGGCGTCCACGTCGACGAGTTCGTCGACCGACTCGCGGCCGAGGTCGCCGGGCGGCGATGACCCTCGACCGGTTGTGGGCCGGCTGGCGGGCCGCGTACGTGACCAACGCGGCGGCGACCCCGTCGTCGGGCCCGGATGACTGCCTGTTCTGCGAACTCGCGGCCGCACAGGAGGAGGAGTCGCTGGTCGTGGTACGCGACGACGTCGCGTTCGCCGTGATGAACGCCTATCCGTACACGTCCGGCCACCTGATGATCGCCCCGTTGCGCCACGAGGCCGAGCTGGAGGACCTCAAGCCGGATGAGGCGACGGCGGTCATGACCCTGACGCAGCAGGCGGTCATCGCGCTCAAGTCCGCGTACACGCCCGACGGGATCAACGTCGGGATCAATCTCGGACGCCCGGCCGGCGCGGGCGTCCCCGGGCACGTCCACCTGCACGCGCTGCCGCGTTGGAACGGCGACACCAACTTCATGACCACCGTCGCCGAGACGCGCGTGCTCCCCGAGGATCTGCGCACGAGCTGGGAGAAGGTGCGCTCGGCGTGGCCCCAAACGTGAGTACCTTCGGCCTCGTATGAGCGACAACCATCGGGACGAGCACCGGGACGAGCTGCCGGAGGAGCTCGATGCCACCGCGTACGTCGGCCCCTATGTCTTCCCGAACATCACCCGGCGCCGCATCCCGGGCACCATGTACGCCGGGCTCGCGGTGCTGTGCCTCGGCGGGTGGATCGTGAGCACAAACGTCGGACTGCTCGTGGCCGCGGTGCTCCTTGCCGCCATCGCCGCGTACCACTTCGCGACGGCATGGAACCTCGCCGTCGACCAGACACAGGCGCTCGTCGTCGCGACGCGCACGGTCGGCTTCCCCGTCGGTCATTCTTCGGCGCAGCTCGCGTGGCGCGGCCTGCGCAGCCGTCCTGTCTGGCGCATCCTCCTGTACTCCGCCGACGATCCGCCGACAATGCGCGGGCTCGTCGAGCTCGACGCCGTCGACGGCCACGTGATGGGGGAGTACACCGAGCCGAACCCCGAGGACTGGTCGGCGTACGGGTTGGGAGACGACGTCCGGGAATAAGCCCGGGCGCACGCGCCCGGCGCCTCAGCCGGCCCGGGCCGGTTCCTTCTGGACGGTGATCCGGTCGACCAGGTGCGACGGCACCGGGTCGTAGTGCGAGTGTGCGATCTCGAAGCGGCCCCGCCCGGCGGTGATCGACCGCAGATCGATCGCGTAGCGCAGCACCTCGGACGTCGGCACCTGGGCGACGATCTCCATCTCTCCGTGACCCACCGCGCCCGAGCCCTGGATCCGCCCCCGCTTCGAGTTGAGGTCGCCCATCAGGTCGCCCTGGGACTGCTCGGGCGCCGTGACGACGAGCTCGCTGATCGGCTCGAGCAGGATCGGGTTGGCCTTCGCCATGGCTTCCTTGAAGCCGATGGACCCGGCCATCTTGAAACTCATCTCCGACGAGTCCACGGAGTGGTATTTCCCGTCGTAACACGTGACTCGCACGTCGACGACCGGGTAGCCGAAGACGCCGCCGTTCTCCATCGCCTCGACGATGCCCTTCTCGACCGCGGGGATGAACTGCCGTGGGATCGCGCCGCCCACGATCTCGTCGGCGAACTCGAACCCCTCGCCCCGCCCCCGGGGTTCCACACGGATGAACGCGACCCCGAACTGGCCGTGACCGCCGGTCTGCTTCTTGTACTTCCCTTCGGCCTCGGCCGTGCCCGTGATCGTCTCGCGGTAGGCGACCTTGACGTCCTCGGTCTCGACCTCGACCCCGAGCTTGCGGTGCAGCCGCTCCAAGGCGATCGAGAGGTGCGTCTCGCCGACGCCCCACAGCACCGTCTGCTTGGTCTCGGGATTGCGCTCGAGGCGCAGCGCCGGGTCCTCGTCGAGAAGGCGGTGGAGCGCGTTGGCGAGCTTGTCGGCGTCGGACTTCGACTTGGGCCTGATCGCGATGGGCAGCACCGGCTTCGGCGGCTCGAACGCCTCGACCTCGACGTCGGCGCCGCGCGCGCCGAGCACGTCACCGGTCGACGTGTCGGCGAGCTTGGCGACCGCGGCGATGTCGCCGGTCGGCACCTCCGCCGTCGACTCCTGCTCCTTGCCGCGCATGACCGAGAGCTGGTGGAGACGTTCCTCCGAGACGGTGCGGTTGTTCACGAGTGACGCGTCGGTCTTGATCGTCCCCTGCAGCACCTTGAACAGGTTCACGCGACCCACGTAGGGGTCGACGATCGTCTTGAACACGAACGCCACCGGCGGGGCGGAGGTCTGCCCGTCGTCGGCCGCCGGCGCCGGGCCTTCGCGGACGATGAACGACGCGAGCCGGTCGACACCGATGAGCTTCGTCGCGCTGCCGCACAGCACCGGGAACACGCTCGCCTCGGCGATGCCCTTGGCGAGAGCCTGCTCGAGCTCCTTCACCTCGATCGACTCGTCGGCGAGATACCGCTCCATGAGGTCGTCGTCGGCCACGACGATGCCTTCGACGAGCGCGTCATGGACCGTGTGCTCCTCGCCTGCCATCTCGTCGGGCACCGATCCGTCGGCACCCTTGCCCGACGAGCCGTCGTACGTCACCGCAGTGTCGGTGAGCAGGTCGACGACGCCGCGGAACGAAGTCTCCTCGCCGACCGGGAGCTCGAGCGGCGCGATCCCGGCGCCGAAGATGCTCTTCAGCGCGTCGAGCGTGCGCGGGAACGAGGCCCTCTCGCGGTCGAGCTTGTTCACGAACACGGCCCGGGGGACTCTCGCCTGCTCGGCGATCCGCCACGCCATCTCGGTCTGCACCTCGATGCCCTCGACGGCGGACACCACGAAGACGGCGAGGTCGGCGACACGCAGTGCGGCAGCGACGTCGCCGACGAAGTCGGCGTACCCCGGGGTGTCGAGCACGTTCACCTTGTGCCCGTCGTGCTCGAAGGGAGCGAGCGCCATCGAGACCGAGATCCCGCGGCGCTCCTCCTCGGGGTCGAAGTCGCAGACGGTGTTGCCGTCCTCGACCCTCCCCAGGCGCGCGATCGCGCCGGTGACGAAGAGGAGCGCTTCGGCGAGGCTGGTCTTCCCCGAGTCCCCGTGGCCGACCAGCGCCACGTTGCGAATCTTCGCCGACGGATAGACCTTCAAAGTCGGTTCCCCCTGATCGGTCACATTGGCGCCGCAGCCCGACTGGCCTTGCTCGCGGAGTCTACGACCGAGGTCGCGGGGGCCGTCAGAGCGCGGCGGCGGCGACTTCGCCAGCCGCCGGAGCAGGAGCCGGAGCTTGCGACGGCGCGAAGAGGGCGGGTGGTACCCTCGAAATGGTCGCGGTCGCGAGCGGGAAGGACCCCACATGCTCGACGGACGCTGGCGCGCCAATGTCGAGCGCGGTCTCGAGCCAGTTGGCAAGGGCCTGCAGCGTGCCGGGATCAACCCCGACGTCCTCACGGTGATCGGCCTCGTCTTCGCGGTCGGCACGGCGCTCCTCATCGCCAGCGGTCACCTCGTGCTCGCCGTCTTCGGTGTGATCGCCACCGGGGTGCCCGACATCCTCGACGGGACCGTCGCCCGCCACTCGGGACGGGCCGGCCCCCGCGGCGCGTTCTTCGACTCCGTCACCGACCGCGTCGCCGACGCCGTGCTCTTCGGAGGCGTCGCGTGGTTCCTCGCCGGTGAGGGCACCTACCTCCCGATCCTGGCGTTCGCCGCCGTCGCGCTCTCCATGCTCATCTCCTACGAGCGGGCCAAGGCCGAGAGCCTGGGCTTCACCGCCAACGGCGGGATCATGGAGCGCGCCGAGCGCATGGTGCTGCTGTCGATCGGCCTCGCGTTCGGGATCCTCGTGCCTGTCATGTGGATCATGGTGATCCTGTTGAGCGTCACGGCCGTGCACCGCTTCGCCAAGGTGTGGCGCCAGGCGTCACCCGAGCGCCCGGAGCGCGCCGAGCG